>NZ_JAAGMG010000344.1 GCF_010548525.1 Streptomyces sp. SID14478 | reverse complement strand
GACCGTGTCGCTCTTGCCGCCGCCGTCGTCGTCCGCGGTGAGCGCGTAGACGCCGCCCGCTATGCCGGCGAGCACGACCACCGCGACACCGGTGGCTATCGCCGTCCGCGCACGGCTGCGCGGCTTCGGCGGCAACTGCCCCGGATAGCCAGGGTAGTTGGGGTATGCCGGAATCGTCCCCGGGGCGGTGGGCTGCTGTGCGAGCTGCCCGGGACCCGGCGCGGCCGCCTGCGGCGGGAGGGGCGGCAAGGCGGCGGCGGGCCGGACCTGGTCCGTCCAGCGGCCGCCGTCCCACCAGCGTTCGGTGCGCGGGCCGTCGGAAGCCTGGCCGGGATCGGGGTACCAGCCTGCGGGAGTCTGCGACGTCATGGACGAAACAGTATGAGGCGTGCCTGAAAAGGGGATGAGAGGGTCCGCATTGCGTTCGGGATCGTTACGGATCGCATCGTGGTGCCGTACGTTCCCGATCGGTCCGTACGGATCGGGTGAACCCCCAGGTCCGACCAAATGTCACCGGCTCGCGAGACCCCCCACCGCGGTGCGCGGCCGCCGACTACTCTCGTGAACGGAACAGCGAACGAACGAGGCCGGGAGGATGCGGGATGACTCAGGGACGGCACGCCGACGCCGCCTCCTTCGGTCCGCCCCTGTGGGAGCGGGAGTCCGAACTCGACGTGGCGGCACGGGCGTTGGACGACCTGTGCGCGGACGCCGCGTCGTCCGGCAGCCTCGTCGTGTACAAGGGCGAGGCGGGCATCGGGAAGACGGCCCTGCTCGGCCAGGTCCGCGACATGGCGGCGGGCCGGGCCACGGTCTGGTCCGCCCGCGGCGGCGAGGCGGTCACCTCCGTCCCCTTCAACGTCGTACGCCAACTCCTGCAGCCCGCCCTGCTCGCGCTCACCGAGGAGGAGGCCCGCGAGTACTTCGGCGACTGGTACGACATCGCGGGCCCCGCCCTCGGGATAGCCGAGCCCACCGGGCGGCAGGCCGACCCGCAGGGCGTGCGGGACGGACTCGTGGCCGCGGTGTCCCGACTGGCCCGCTTGAACTGGCCGTTGGTCGTGCTCATCGACGACGCGCACTGGGCCGACCTGGAGACCCTGGAGTGGCTGGCCGCGTTCGCCGAGCGCCTCGACGACCTGCCGGTGCTCGTCGTGGTGGCGCAGCGCGACCCCGACAACGCGGCCGCCGCCGTCTGCCTGGACGCCGTGGCGGCCGCCGCCCGGCCCGGCACCACCAGACTTCGCGCCCTCACCCCGGCCGCCGCCGCGGGCCTGACCCGCGCCACGCTCGGCGACCACGCCGACGACCCGTTCTGCCGCGAGGTGTGGGCCGTCACCGGAGGAAACCCGTACGAGACCGTCGAGTTGCTGGCCAAGGTGCAGGACAGCGAACTCGAACCGGTGGAGGACGCGGCCGCCGAACTGCGCGCGCTGAACAAGTCGGCGCGCGGCACCGGCCTCGTGGCCCGTCTCGAAGGGCTCGGCATCGAGGCGACCAAGTTCGCCTGGGCCGCCGCCATCCTCGGCACCCGCATCGACCCCGGACTCGCCGCGCTGCTCGCCGGACTGAACCCGGAACAGGCGGGCCGCTGCGCCGAACGGCTCCGCGCCACCCGCATCCTGACGGAGGCCACGTACGGGGGCGAGACCGCCCTCGAGTTCGTCCACCCCCTGATCGCCTCCGCCGTGTACGACGCGATCCCCTCGGCCACCCGCACCGCCATGCACGGCCAGGCCGCCTGGGCGGTGACCGCCTCCGGGCGCGGACCCGCCGCGGCCTCCCGCCACCTGCTCGAGGTGCACCCGGACGACGATCCCGAACTCGTGGAGCAGATGCGCGCCGCCGCCGGGGAGCACCTGGCCGTCGGCGCCCCCGAGGCCGCCCGCCGCTGCCTGGAGCGCGCCCTCCAGGAGCCCCCGCTGCCCGACGTCCGCCCGCACCTGCTCTACGAGTTGGGCTGCGCCACGCTGCTCACCTCACCCGCGACCACCATCGGGCACCTGGACGCCGCCCTCGACACGACCCCCGGACTCCTGGGCGACCAGCGGGTCGACGCCGTCTGCCGTCTCTCCCAGGCGCTGGTCCACAACGACCAGCTGGAGGAGGCGCTGCGCCTCATCGACGACGAGGCCGAGCGCCTCGAACCGGGTCCGGCGCGGCTGCGCCTGCAGGCCATGCACTTCATGTGGGAGGGCATCCACGCGGGCGCGGAGGACTCCCCGGGCCGCTCCCGGAACCTGGCGACGATCGCGGACCGGCTCATGGGCCGCGACAACCCGGAGCGCGTGCTGCTCATCCTGCGCGCCTTCGACGCGATGACCCGCGGGGAGAACGCGGAGGAGGTCGTCGAGCGCTGCGACCGCGCCCTGGTCAACGGCCGCCTCGCGCCCGGACTCGGCTGGACCGACCCCGAGTGGGGCTTCGAGGTCCTCGCCATGCTCGGCAGCGCGTATCTGTTCGCCGACCGGCTCGACCGCGCCGAGAGCCTGTTCACCGAGGCGGTCCGCGAGTACGAGACCGCCGGCTGGAGCGGCGGCCACCTCGCCCTCGCGCACGCCTTCGTCGGCTACGTGCACCGCAGGCGGGGTCGTCTCACCGATGCTGAAGCGTTCCTGCGCGAGTCGCTGCGCCTGGCCGACCGGGTGGGGCGCGGACTGCCGATGCACTGGGACGCGGCGTGCATGCTCATCGACACGCTGCTCGCCCGCGGCAAGGCCGACGAGGCGCAGGAGATCGCCGAGCGCTACGCCTTCGGCCCGCCCTACCCCTCCACGATCGTGCTCCCTGACGCGCACTCGGTCCGTGGCCGCCTGCTCCTCGCGACGGGGCACGTGGACGAGGGCATCAACGAGCTGGAGACCGCCGCGAAGGCCGCCATCGCCCGTGGCGGCCACAACACGATCATGGCGCCGTGGGCCCCCGACCTGGCCCGCGCCCTCGCCCCAAGCGACCCGCGGCGCGCCGCCGAACTCGTCACGGAGGCCCGGGTCCAGGCGGAGCGCTTCGGCACCGACACCGCGATCGGCGAAGTGCTGCGCTGTGCGGCGGCGCTGGAGAGCGGCCAGAAGCAGCTCACCCTCTACGCGAAGGCGGTGACGTACCTGGAGGCCTCGCCCTGCGCGTACGAGCACGCCCTCGCCCGGGTCGAGTACGGCATGGCGGCCCGCTCCCTGTCCGAGCTCAACCGGGGCCTGACCCTGGCCCGGGCGTGCGGCGCGGACGGTCTCGTGGCGCGGGCGCGGGAGGTGCTGGAGACGGGGCGCGGTCTGCGCTGAGGGGTCAGTCGAGCGTGAGCAGGAGCCGGGCGAGCGCGTCCGGCGTGGTGATCATGGCATCGTGACCGGTCGCCAGCTCCCGCACCCGGGCCGGCGTCCCGTTCGGCTGGATCGCGGGAACCGGACGCCGCGCGAAACCGGTCGGCACGCCGGTGCAGTGGACGTACGACCGCGGGATCGCGGCCGCCGCCGGATCGTCCAGGCGGACCGGCTGTTGCAGACTGCGCACCGGCTGGTCGCAGAGCATCGAGCGCAGCCAGGCGAGGTCGGCCGGGTCGGTCACGCCGAACAGGCCCGCGGGCGGCGGCATCTCGGGCGGCGGCGGGACCCGCCAGCCGCTCTCGGACTTCAGGGCGAGGTCGATCAGGTCCTGGGTCACGGGCAGGACGTCCGCCGCGCTCTCGCCGTCCAGCGGCACCATCGCGTCGAGGTAGACGAGCCGTGCGATCCGGTCAGGGACCCGGTTGGCGGCGGACGAGACGACCAGACCCGCGTAGCTGTGCCCCACGAGGACGACGTCGGTGAGGTCGCCGTCGAGGATCGTCCGGACCACGTCGTCGACGTGCGTGTCCAGTCCGACCTCGGGCCCGAGCAGATGAGCCCGGTCACCGGATCCGGTCAGGGACGGAGCGCTCACCCGGTGCCCGGCCGCGGTCAGCAGCGGGGTCACCCGCTCCCAGCACCGCCCGCTGTGCCAGGCGCCGTGCACCAGTACATAAGTCGACATGTGGTCACTCCTTGCTGTGCGTTTCCGCTGGTCCGCAGCCCACAGTGGCGTCCCGGCCGGGTGCGGGGGAGTACCCCCGTGATCCTGGGGGTGACAGGGCCAGGCAGCCGCGCGGGCGGGCGCACTACCGTGGAGGGATGAGCGAGGCACCGAACCCGTTGGGCGACTACGTGCGGGCGCGCCGCGCGCTCGTCACACCCGAGCAGGCAGGGATCGGCTCCGTCGGGGTGCGGCGGGTGCCGGGGCTGCGCCGGGAGGAAGTGGCGACGCTCGCCGGGATCAGCGCCGACTACTACCTGCGCCTGGAACAGGGCCGCGACCGCAACCCCTCCGTCCAGGTCCTCGAATCCCTCGCCCGCGTGCTGCGCCTCGACGAGGAGGCGACGGCGTATCTGCTGCGCCTCGCCGCGGGACCGCCCCGGCGGCCACGGCGCCCCGGGCGCGAGAGCGTCCCCCCGAGCATCGGGCTGCTGCTCGCCACGGTGCGGCTGCCCGCCTGGGTCGAGGGCCGGTACTTCGACGTCCTCGCGGCGAACGCGTGGGCGACGGCGCTGTCACCACGCCTCGTGACCGGGGCCAACCGGCTGCGGGACCTCTTCCTCGACCCCGAGGAGCAGGCCCTGCACCCCGACCGGGAGCTGGCCGGCGGGGGCATGGTCGCCGGGTTCCGCGCGTCGGTCGGCACCGAGACGGACGATCCGCGCTACCGCGAACTCGTCGCCGAACTCAGCCGCTCCAGCCCTCTCTTCCGCCGCCAGTGGGCCCGCCACGACGTGGACGTGTGCGAGGGCCGGCCCCAGGAGATCGACCACCCGAGGGTCGGCCGGCTGCGCCTGAACCGGGAGCGGCTCGGCGTCAGCGGCGCGCCCGGCCGCACGCTCGTGATCGCCCACCCGGACCCCGGCACCGACAGCGCGGAGAAGCTGGCGCTCCTCGACCCGGCGGGCCTCCTGGGCCACGCGCGCCGGCCAGGAACCGAGCCCCCGCACAACGCAAGCCCAGGCGCGCTGCCGGACCCGACAGCGGGCCCGGCCGGACCCACGTCCCGCAGGGTCACCCTGTGACCTGGTCCTGCGTCGGGCCTTCCTCCTCGTCGAGCACCCGCTGCGCCACCGCGAACGCCGCGTTGGCGGCGGGTACGCCCACGTACACCGCGCACTGCTGCAGTACGGCACCGATCTCGTCCGGGGTGAGTCCGTTGCGGCGGGCCCCCCGTACGTGCAGGGCGAGTTCGTCGAGATGGCCGTGGGCGACGAGCGCGGTCAGCGTCACCATGCTGCGCTCGCGCCGGGACAGCGTCGGGTCCGTCCAGATCTCGCCCCACGCATAGCGCGAGATGAAGTCCTGGAAACGGGCCGTGAACGGCGTCTGCCGGGCCTGCGCCCGGTCCACGTGCGTATCGCCGAGCACGTGGCGCCGCACCTCCATGCCGCGCGGGGCGTCCTGCCCGAAGTGGGCCCGCAGCAGCGTGAGCACCGCCTCCGGCCGCTCGGCCACGGCCAGGTGCGACGCACGGGCCAGCTCCGCGAGTTCCGCGCCCGGCACCCCGTCGGCGAGTTCCCGCAGGTGCGCGGGCGGTGTGGCCGGGTCCTCGCGCCCGGCGACCAGCAGCGTGGGCGCGCGGATCTCGTCGAGGCGGTCGCGCAGATCGAACGCGCCCAGCGCGTCGCAGCACGCGGCGTACGCCCCGGGGTCCGCGTCCCGGTTGTCTTGCACGAGGCGCTCCGCGCGGAAGCCGGGCGTGAACCAGCGGGCCGGAGCCGACGCGGCGATCCCCGCCAGCCCTTCCTCGCGCGCCAGGGCGGCCCGGTCCTGCCAGGGGGCGGCGCCGCCGAAGTGGGCGGAGGAACAGAGCACGGCGAGCCGGGTCAGCCGCTGCGGGTGGTGCACGGCGAGATGCAGTCCGACGGCGCCGCCCAACGACACGCCGGCGTAGGCGAACTGCTCGATCCCGAGGGAGTCGGCGAGCGCCAGCACCAGACGCGCCAGGTCCCCCACGGTGGCCCCGGCCCCGATCAGGGACGCGGCGGAGCCGCCGTGCCCCGGCAGGTCCCACCGCACGACGCGGTGCGCGGCGGACAGCTCCGGCGCGAGGCCGTCCCACAGGGCCAGGGACGTGCCGAGGGACGGCCCGAGCAGCAGCGGCGGCGCGCTGGGCGAGCCCTCGGCGCGATGGTGGAGGAGCCCCGCGGGGGCGGACGGGGAAGGCGCGGACGTCATGAGGATGGCTCCAGGGGAGAGGTCGGGAGGGGCGGGCCCTCGGCTACGGGGAGGCGTGCTCGCGGCGGTCAGGACGGCTCGGTCCGGGCAGGGGCGCGGCCGGGCTGCGCCCTGAACTCGCCCTGCCGCGCGTGGCACAGGGCACCCCCGAGCGGCAGGTGAGCGGTCACCGGCGGGTCAGCGCCCGGTCCACGAGGGCCCCGGCCGCCCCGGTGTACCGGGCCGGGTCCGTCAGCTCCGTCACGTCGACGTCCTTGAGGTCCGCCTCCTCGGACAGGACGGAGCCCAGGTCGCGCTCCTCCTCGCGGGCCCGCCGGGCGGCCGCGGCGAGGAGTTCCTTCGCCCGG
>NZ_JAAGMG010000303.1 GCF_010548525.1 Streptomyces sp. SID14478 | reverse complement strand
GGCCGCGAGCGCGGCGGCGCCCGCGGCCCCCGCGGTGAGGAGCGCGCGTCGGTCCGGGGGGCGCCTCCCGGATTGCGTGCTGTCGGTTCGGGCGCCTGTCCGCACGTGGCCTCCCTGCTGCCGCCTGCGCGGCCGCACGTCATGATCGTGGTCAGTGGACGACTTGCCGTGGGAGCGCCGGGCGAAACGTGCACGGGCGCGGTGGGGTGAGTGGGGGAGGCGGCCCGGAGCCGCGCTCACCCGACCAGGTCGGGCGAGCGCAGCATCGCCGGCGGAATGTCCCAGGCGTCCACGAGGTCGACCGCGAGCGGGCGGACCTTGCGGCACAGGTCGTTCACCTCGCGGCTGATCGCCTTGGAGCGCTGCACGGTGAGCCGGCCGTGCTCCATGAACCAGGCACGGTCCGCCTCGATCGTGGACAGGGCGAACAGGTCGCACAGGAGCCCCAGCGCCACCTTGTTGTCCCCGTCGGGCAGGTGCCGCACCTTGTCGACGAACGCCTCCAGCACCAGCCGCTCGACGTGCGCGTGGGCCACGGCGATGACGTGGTCCTGCACCTCGGAGAAGACGACCCCCGGGTGGGTCTTGCCGTCCATCCCGCGCTTGAGGCGGCGTGCCACGCCGGCGAGCATGTGCTCCTCGCGGAAGCGGACCATGGCGAGGTGGTACTCCGCGTCGAGGAGGCCCGCCTCCTGGTCCCACTCGTCGCCGCCGGGCAGCAGGTCGCGCACGCGCTCCAGCAGTTTGTGGGCCGACGTCTTCTCGATGACCGTCTCGACGGCGAGGTTCGTGACGTACCGGACCATGCCGAGCTGGTCCATGTTCTCGAACTCGCTCGCGTAGTGGGTGAGCAGGCCCTTGGCGACCAGCTGGAGCAGGACGTGGTTGTCGCCCTCGAACGTCGCGAAGACGTCGCTGTCGGCCTTGAGCGCGGCGAACCGGTTGACCGCGAGATAGCCGGCGCCCCCGCACGCCTCGCGGCACTCCTGGATCGTCCGCGTCGCGTGCCAGGTGCCGAGCGCCTTGGTGCCTGCGGCCCGCGACTCCAGTTCGCGCCGGGCACGTTCGTCGTCCTCGATCCCCGAGAAGACCTCGTGCAGCTGCGTGCGCACGACGTCCTGCGCGAAGTGCAGCGCGTAGGTGCGGGCGAGGAGCGGGAGCAGTCGGCGCTGGTGCATGCCGTAGTCGAGGAGTACCTGCTCCTCGGTGTCGGACGCCGCCTGGAACTGCCGGCGACGCACGGAGTACTTGAGGGCGATCGCCAGCGCGACCTTGGCGGCGTTGATGGCGCCGCCGCCGACGCTGACCCGCCCCTGTACGAGCGTGCCGAGCATGGTGAAGAAGCGGCGGTCGGGGTTGGCGATCGGGCTGCGGTAGACGCCCTCGGGCGTGACGTCGGCGAACCGGTTGAGCAGTGCCTGCCGGGGCACGCGGACACCGTCGAAGCGGATCCGGCCGTTGTCCACGCCGTTGAGGCCCATCTTGCGGCCGTCGTCCTCGATCCCGACACCGGGCGCCGTCTCGCCGTCGACACGGATCGGCACGACGAACGCGTGCACCCCCTCGCGCTCGCCCGCCACCTCCAACTGGGCGAATACCACCGCCAGTTCGGCGTGCCGGGCCGCGTTGCCGATGTAGTCCTTGCGCGCCAGGTCCGTGGTCGTGGTGAGGACGAACTCCTGGCTGTCGGCGTCGTAGCGGGCCACGGTGCCGAGCGCCTGGACGTTCGAGCCGTGCCCGGTCTCGGTCATCGCGAAGCAGCCCATCAGCTTCCCGGTGATCAGGTCCGGGAGGTAGGCCTCGTGGTGGTGTTCCGTGCCCAGGTGCAGGATCGCGCCACCGAAGAGGCCGAACTGCACGCCGACCTTCACCAGCACCGACAGATCGCCGAAGGCGAGCGTCTCGAACGCGGCGATGGACGCACCGATGTCGCCGCCACCGCCGTACTCCTTCGGGAACCCCATGCCGGTCTGCCCCGTCGCCGCCATCTCGACGACGATGTCGCGCACCCGCTCGCGGAACTCGTCGAAGCCGAGCTGCTCGGCCTCCTCCAGAACGCCCGCGTACGTCGTCAGATTGGTGCGTACGAGGCGGCGGATCTCGGCGTACTCGCCGTCGAGCAGCCGGGTGAGCGCGGGGACGTCGATCGTGGGCTGTGCGTAGCCGCTCGGGGAAGTGGCGCTGTCGGTGACCATGTCGCCCTGCTACCCGGCCCGGGGACGATCAAAGCCGTGGTGTGGTCCATCCAGCGGCGGGCACTGGGTAAAGGATCCATGAACTTTCATGGTGCATGGATCATGTTCCGTCGGGAAGTCGGCGCCCAGCGACAAAGGTAGCGAGCCCTTGACGGGGCGGGCCGCGGACTCAGGGACGGGTGTGGTGATGGCTACGAACACGGAGACTTCAGGGACGATTCCGGAGCGGCAACGACCGGCGCTGCGCAGGGACATGGGGCGAGTCAGCCTGCTGTTCGCCGGTGTGGGTTCGATCATCGGGTCCGGCTGGCTCTTCGGCGCGCTGAACGCGGCGAAGATTGCCGGGCCCGCATCCGTTTTCTCGTGGGCGATAGCCGCGGTGATGATTCTCCTCATCGGGCTCTGTTTCTCCGAATTGGGAACCATGTTTCCCCTCTCCGGCGGAGTCGTGCGTTTTCCGCACCTCTCCTTCGGGTCCTTCGCCAGTTACTCGATGGGCTGGATCACCTGGATCGCGGCGGCGACAGTGGCTCCGATCGAGGTCGAGGGCGCTTTGCAGTACGCCACGAAATGGGCGCACTTCACCGACTTCCACGAGTCCAACGGCGCCTACACGCTGACGACGCTCGGCTATGGGACCGCGGTGGTCGCGATGGCGTTCTTCGTGCTGCTGAACTACTACGGCATCCGCTGGTTCGCGCGCGTCAACAATGTCCTCGTCTGGTGGAAACTGTTCGCCATCGCGCTGGTGATCGTGGCCTTCGCGGTGACCGCGTTCCACGGCCACAACCTCGTCGCCAAGGAGTACGGAGGCTTCGCCCCCGGCGGCGCCAAGGGCATCTTCACCGCCATCTCCACCGCCGGAATCACCTTCTCCTTCCTGGGATTCCGGCAGGGGGTCGAGCTCGCGGGGGAGACGAGCAATCCGCGGCGCAACGTCCCCTTCGCCGTCATCGGGTCCGTGCTGCTCACCGGCGTCATCTACATACTGCTCGAACTGGCCTTCCTCGGCGCGGTTCCCCAAGGCGACCTCCAGCATTCGCACGGCTGGCTCAACCTGTCCTTCGCCAATGACTTCGGGCCGCTCGCCGCGATCTCCAGCGCCATCGGCCTGGGCTGGCTGGCGTACATCCTCTACGTCGACGCGGTCATCTCGCCGGCCGACACCGGGTTGATCTACACCACCGTCACGGCCCGCATCTCCTACGCGATGGCCCGCAACCGCAACGCTCCCGCGAGCCTCGCGAAGACCACCCGCAAGGGCGCCCCGCTGGTGAGTCTGATCGTGACGTTCGTCCTCGGGCTCATCGTGTTCCTGCCCTTCCCGAGCTGGCAGGAACTGGTCGGGTTCATCACCTCGGCCACCGTCCTGTCCTTCGGCTCCGGGCCTCTGGTGCTGGCCGTGATGCGCCGTCAGATACCGGAGTACGAGCGCCCGTACCGGATTCCCGGCGGCGACGTCATCCCGTTCCTCGGGCTCTACTCGGCGAACCTGATCGTGTACTGGGCCGGCTGGAACACCAACTACAAGCTCTTCCTCACCATCCTCATCGGCTTCGTGGTCCTCGCCGTCCTCCAGGTCCTGGACAACGGCCGCGCCCCGCGCATGGACTGGCGGTCCGGCGCGAGTTGGGTCCTGCCGTGGCTGATCGGCCTCGCCCTGATCAGCTGGGCCGGCGACTACGACGGCGGCCGGGGGTGGATCGGCCTCGGGTGGGGCTTCGTCGTGAACCTCGCGCTGACCGCGCTGGTCTACCTGATCGCGCTGCGCGTGCGGCTGCCGCGCGAGCGGGTGCTGGAGAACATCGAGGGGGCCGTGGAGGAATCCCGCGTCGAGGAAGCGGAGTTGGGGCGGACTCCCTGACTCCGGGAGGCGACACAAAACACGGTGACCCCCGGCGAGCCCGGGGGACACCCGTCCTCACAGGTCACACGGCACGTTGTCGTCATCAGGCCACACGCGGGCGTGGCTGATCCGCATACCCTGCCGCAAATCTTGAGCACAAATTACACACATCCCTCTCTCCAGCAGGGGCTCGATGGTCTAGATTGACCGTGCTTCACATGCTGGGACACGACGCGACAAATAATGATCTATGGGAACGGTGCTGTGGATAGCGCCGCATTGCCGCTCCCGGGCCAGTTGTGGAGTGATCCATTCCTGGAGTTCGGGAACGGCCCTCGGGTGCGGGGAGCACACGAGGCTCAGGAGCAGTAGCGCTGCAACAACCGGAATGCCGGACGCGAGGGGCGAGGGCACCCGGGGGAGGAACAGCGCGGCGCGGGAGGCGGGGGCCTCCCGGGGGAGGAACTGTGCGGGGGGCGGGGGCCTCCCGGGGGGAGGGACAGCAGTGCTGGGCTGCCACGTCGTACCACTGGGGACCGGGGGGGTTCTGTGCGGCAGGGGGGATTAGTCGGCCCGTTTCCGTCGGCGCGCGGGCGTCTGACGAGCGGGGCATTCAGTCAACCGGCGACCGACTGGGAACAGCGGTACCGCCGGACTGTGATCATCAGCGATACCGTGGCCACCGCCTTGGTGGTGGCGGGCATCGGCAACTTCTTCGGGGTCCGCGACGCGGCCAACTGGCATGAGAAATGGGGAATTCTCGCCTTCGGCACCGAACTCCTCGTGCTGGGCGCGCTCACCGTCAGCAGGGCATGGGCACCGGCCGTGCTCGGCCAGGGCGCCGAGGAATTCCGTCGGCTGGGACGCTCGCTGTTCACGGCGACCGTCGTCCTGGCGCTCGGCGGCATCGCCCTGACCTCGCGCAACATCAAGCTCTGGATCTTCGTGGCGATACCGGCGATCGCGCTCGTCACCAT
This sequence comes from Streptomyces sp. SID14478, assembly GCF_010548525.1. Lineage (GTDB taxonomy): Bacteria > Actinomycetota > Actinomycetes > Streptomycetales > Streptomycetaceae > Streptomyces. Next base: position 4,783 of record NZ_JAAGMG010000303.1, on the reverse strand, counting down.
GACCGAGCGGTATCTGCTCCGCCTCTGGCTGCACAAGCAGCGCAAGGCGGGACAGTGCCTCAGACCGGTGCTCGCCGCCGGGAGCGTGGCCACCGTGGGCGACCTGATCAACCGGACCCGCAAGTTCCCGCACCTCGGCTGGCGCGTCGAGGCGGTGTGCACGACGGACGGTCGCGGACCCGACGGTGACCACCTGGACGGCGTCCCCGTGGTCGGCCGGCTCATGGACGTGGCCCACCACATCCACCGCGACGGCTACCGGGTCCTGGCCGTCACACCGGACCCGCACTGGTCGCCGGACCGCCTGCAGCGGCTGGCCTGGAACCTGGAGGGCAGCGACGCCGAGATGGTCGTGGCGCCGGTGCTCATGGAAGTGGCAGGACCGCGGCTGCACGTCGACGCGGTGCTCGGGATCCCCCTGCTGCGGGTCAGCATGCCGACCTTCACCGGCGGCCGCCGGGCGATCAAGGGGGTCGTCGACCGGACGGGCGCGGCGCTCCTGCTGCTGCTGTTCGCACCGCTGATGGTGTGCGTCGGACTGCTCGTGCTGGCGGAGAGCCGCGGCGGGGCGTTCTACCGCCAGCGCAGGGTCGGCAAGGACGGCCGGGAGTTCACCATCCTCAAGTTCCGCACCATGGTCGCCGGCGCCCACGGGGCGCGGGCCGGCCTGAGCGAGCGCAACGAGGGCGCCGGCCTGCTGTTCAAACTCCGCCGGGACCCCCGGGTGACCCGGGTGGGAGCGGTGCTGCGCCGCTACTCGATCGACGAACTCCCGCAGCTGTTCAACGTACTTACCGGGTCGATGTCGCTCGTCGGCCCGCGGCCTCCGCTGCCGGAGGAGTCCGCCGCCTACGGCCCGGACATACGGCGGCGGCTGCTCGTCAAGCCCGGGCTCACCGGCCTGTGGCAGATCAGCGGGCGCAGCGACCTGCCGTGGGAGGAGGCCGTCCGCCTCGACCTGCGCTACGTGGAGGACTGGTCGCTCGCCCTCGACACGGTGATCTTGTGGAAGACCCTGCGGGCGGTGCTCCAGGGACAGGGGGCGTACTGATGCGCGGGGCGCGTCGTTCGGTCGACGCACGGACCGCAGGCCCAAGGGGCCTGCTTGGGGGGAGGAACCGGACATGAGAGTCAGCGTCTTGGGGCTCGGCTACGTGGGCTGCGTGTCGGCCGCGTGCCTGGCGAGCCAGGGGCACGAGGTCATCGGCGTGGACGTGAACCAGGCGAAGGTCGACCTGGTCAACGAGGGCAAGGCCCCGGTGGTCGAGGAGCGGATCGGCGAGCTCACCGCCGAGGTCGTGCGGACCGGTGCCCTGCGCGCCACCGTCGACGTCGGCGAAGCGGTCCTGGGCAGCGAGGTCTCGCTGGTCTGCGTGGGTACGCCCTCGGAGCCCAACGGCAGCCTGTGCACCACGTACTTGGAGCGCGTCGCGGAGCAGATCGGCGCCGCGCTGGCCGAGAAGGACGGGCGGCACACCGTCGTGTTCCGCAGCACCATGCTGCCGGGCACCTGCATGAACCTGCTGGTCCCGATCCTGGAGAAGTACGCCGGCACCGCCGGGGTGGACTTCGGGGTCGCGGTCAACCCGGAGTTCCTGCGCGAGGGCACGAGCGTGCGGGACTTCTTCGACCCGCCCAAGACCGTCATCGGCGAACTCGACCCGGCGAGCGGCGAGACCGTGGCGGCGCTGTACGACGGCCTGCCCGGCGAGGTGTTCCGGGTGCCGGTGCCGACCGCCGAGGCGATCAAGTACGCGGACAACGCGTTCCACGGCCTCAAGATCGGCTTCGCCAACGAACTCGGCGCGGTGTGCCAGGCGCTCGGGGTCGACTCGCACCAGGTGATGGACGTCTTCCTGGCCGACCGCAAGCTGAACATCAGCCCCGCCTACCTGCGGCCCGGCTTCGCCTTCGGCGGCTCCTGCCTGCCCAAGGACCTGCGCAGCCTGGTCCACGCCGCGCAGCGGGCCGACATCGCGGTGCCCATCCTCGCGAACGTACTGACCTCCAACACCGCACATCTGCAACGCGCGGTGGAACTCGTCGAGCGCACCGGCAAGCGCCGGGTCGGCCTGTTCGGGCTCTCCTTCAAGCCCGGCACCGACGACCTGCGCGAGAGCCCGCTCGTCGAACTGGCGGAGCGGCTCTTCGGCAAGGGGTACGACCTGAAGATCTACGACGCCAACGTGAGCCTGTCCCGGCTGATGGGCGCGAACCGCGAGTACATCGAGAACCGGCTGCCGCACCTCGCCCAGCTGCTCGCCGACTCCGTCGACGAGGTGCTGGAGCACGCCGAGGTGTGCCTGGTCGGCACCAGGGACCCGGCAGTGCTGTCGGCGCTGCCCCACGGCGAGGCCCCGGTGCTCGTCGACCTCATCCGCCTTCCCGACGCCGAGGCGCGCCGAACCGAATCGGGGTACGTGGGCCTTGCTTGGTGACACGACGTTCCCTGACACACCCGGTGGCGACCGGCCGCGGCGGCGCGCGCTGATCCTGGTGGAGAACCTGTCGGTGCCGTTCGACCGGCGGGTCTGGCAGGAGTGCACGACGCTGCGCGACGCGGGCTGGGACGTGCACGTCATCTGTCCCCGGGGCACCAAGCGGGACACGGAGCCGGAAGCCGTGATCGACGGGGTGCGGATCCACCGCTACCCGTTGCGCGCGGCCACCGGAGGTCCGGCCGGCTACCTGCAGGAGTACGGGTCGGCCCTGTGGCACACGGCCCGCCTCGTCCGCAAGGTCGGCCCGGTCCACGTCGTCCACGCCTGCAACCCGCCCGATCTGCTGTTCCTCGCGGCACGGTGGCTGAAGCGGCGCGGCGCGCGGTTCGTCTTCGACCAGCACGACCTGGTGCCCGAGCTGTACCTCTCCCGGTTCGGCCGCGGCAAGGACCTGCTCTACCGCGCCGTGTGCGCGCTGGAGCGGCGCACCTACCGGGCCGCGGACGTCGTGCTCGCCACGAACGAGAGCTACCGGGACGTCGCGATACGCCGCGGCGGGCAGCGGCCCGAGGACGTGTTCGTGGTGCGCAGCGCGCCGGCCGTCGAGCGGTTCCAACCGGTGCCGCCTGAACCGGAGTTGAAGCACGGCAAACCCCATCTGCTGTGCTACCTGGGCGTCATGGGCCCGCAGGACGGCGTCGACTACGCCCTGCGCGCACTGGCGAAACTGCGCGACGAAGAGGGACGGACCGACTGGCACGCGGTGTTCGTCGGCTCCGGCGACGCCTTCGACGCGATGGTCGCACTCTCCCGGGAGCTCGGGCTCGACGACCAGGTCGAGTTCACCGGGCGCATCCCGGACGCCGACCTGGTGCGCTACCTGTCCACCGCCGACGTGTGCCTGTCCCCGGACCCGCACAATCCGCTCAACGACGTGTCGACCATGAACAAGGTCCTGGAGTACATGGCCATGGGCCGTCCCATCGTCTCGTTCGACCTGCGGGAGGCACGCGTCTCCGCCGGGGACGCGGCCCTGTACGCGCCCGCCAACGACGAGGCCGCGTTCGCCAAGCTGATCACGCTGCTCCTCGACGACCCGCAGAAGCGGGCCCGGATGGGCGAGATCGGTCAGGAGCGGATCACCGGAGAACTTTCCTGGAGCAACTCGCAGGCGTCGCTGCTCGCCGCCTACGCGGTCGCCTGCCGGGCGCGGGGGAGGCGGCACCCTTGAGCGAGGACACGATCCGCCTGGTCACGATCGGACGGATTCTGCGCCGGCGGTGGCGACTGCTCGCCGTCCTCACCGTGCTGGGCGCGCTCGTCGGCTACGGCACCTCCCTGGTGTTCCCGCCGCGGTACACGGCGTCGGTGTCCGTGCTGCTGCCCGGGCAGTGGGAAGAGCGCGAACTGCTGACCCAGGTGGACATCGCGACCAGTTCGTCGGTGGTGGACCGTGCGGCCGCCGAGCTCGGCTGGCGGGACGTGAGCAGCGCCGAACTGCGCGACCGGGTGACCGCCAAGGCCGCCGACGGGAACATCGTCACGATCTCGGGCACGTCCGACACCCCGCGGCGCGCGCAACAGCTCTCCGACCAGGTTGCCAAGCAGTTCGTCAGCTTCGCCGCGCAGATCGCCGGCGGCAGCACGGACGCGACCACGGGGCTCGTGACCCTGCGCAAGCAGGTGGAGGAGACCAACCGCCGCATCTCCGCACTGGCCGAGTCCGCCGATCCGGGACAGACCGTCGAGAGCGTGCAGGCACGCACCGCTCTGGAGAAGTTGAGCACCTCGCTGGAAGAAGCCATGACGAAGCTGGACCAGGCCGACCCGACGAACAACAAGTCCGGCATGGTCGTCATGGGATCGGCGGCCCGCCCGACCGGCGAGGCACCGCCGACGCGGATGCAGCTCGTGGTCGCCGGGGCGCTGCTGTTCTTCCTGTTCGCCGTCGTCGGTCATCTCGTCGCCGCCCGGGTGAACCGCCGCCCGCGCACCGAACAGGAGATCGCCGCGGCGCTCGGCTCGACGCTGCTCGGCACCGTCGACGTACTGGGTGACCGGCGCACGCCCCGGCCGCAGGACAGCGGCCCGCGCGCCCGCGCCCGGCGACTGCTCGGCACCGACATCCGATGGGACGTACCGCCGCCGCTGCGCTCCGGCGACGAGGCGGGCAGACGGATCCGCTACCGCCGGGTCTGCGCGCGCCTGCGCGATCCGCTCCTGTCGCCGCGGCGGCTGTTGCTGGTCGTCCCGGCCGGCGACGAGATCGCCCGCCGGGCCGCGGCGCAGCTCGTCGCGGAGGCCCAGAGCGATCTGCAACTGCGTCCGGTGGAGGTCTCGGT
>NZ_JAAGMG010000256.1 GCF_010548525.1 Streptomyces sp. SID14478 | reverse complement strand
GAGCTCGCCGGGGCGGGGGGTGCCGGGGCGGGCGTGGCCTTCGTCCCGACGGGCGCGTCGGGCGCGGGAGGCTCGTCGAGTGCGCACAGCACCACGTCGGCACGGAGCCCGACCGGTCCCGCGTCGACGGCCACACCCGCATGTCCCGACACCGGGCACAACGCGGCCGCGGCCCCGATTCCCACTGTGATCCAGCCGCCCACGGCAGTCATCCCTTCCACCTCGACGACGACGCCGCCGGTGGAATGTAACGATCATGCCCGTCGTGCGGTCACGGACGGAGAGTCGTCATTCCCGCGTGAGTGGATCGGCGAGGCTGCCCCCGCGTGGAGAGGGGGCAGCCTTCGGGGGCTAGCGGATGGTGACCTGAACGGTGTTGGAGATGGCGCCGCCACCGAAGACGCGGATCTTGTTGAGGCCCTTGATGCCGAGTTTGACGCGCAGGTTGTAGGTGTGGCTGCGGGTCGTGTTCATGTGGATGGGCAGGCTGACCCAGCCCCTCTTCTGCAGTTGCTGCAGGGTGACCCGGGTGCCGGCGTTGAGGCGTGTGGAGGAGCCGTAGACGCGGAACTCCTGCCAGGCCTTGGCGGACTTCACCGTGGCCTTGGCCGACAAGGTCGGGCGGGGCGCGGTCCGCGCCGCGGGCGACAGGCCCGCGTCGGACGCGGCGGAGGCGGTGTGGGGAGCGGCGGCAGCCGGTGTCGTGGCCAACGGTGCGGCGCACAGCAGCAGTCCGGCGCCTACGCCCGCGACACGGGTCAGGAGAGGATTCACAGAAGGCCTTTCGTTGATCCAGTCCGTCATGGAATCAACGCAATATAGGACGAATAGGCCCTCGTTTCGTTGAGACATGCCCGTTCGTGCATTTCTCGGCGCCGCCGTGATCACGGCGTGAGGTCGCAAATGGGGGGAACACGGTTCCCCATGGCTGTACTGAGGAAATGCGCGCGACCGATGTTGTCCTCCGTGTTCATCACGGGTGGGTTGTCCACCTTGCGAGCCCCCGCGCGGGTGGCTCCGGCCGCCGAACCGGTGGCGGTGCCCGTCGCGTCCAGGGTGCCGCGGCTGACCGAGGACCCCGAGAACCTCGTCAGGATCAACGGTGCGGTGCAGGTGGGCGCGGGCCTGCTGCTGGCCACGGGCCGGGTGCCCCGTTTCGCCGCCCTCGCCCTGGCGGGATCGCTCGTGCCGACGACCCTCGCCGGTCACGCGTGGTGGAAGGAGAAGGACCCCGAGCGGCGCGCGCAGCAGCGCACCCAGTTCCTGAAGAACGTCTCGCTTCTGGGCGGGCTGCTCATCGCCTCGGCCGACACGCACGGCAAGCCGTCGGCGGCCTACCGCGCGCGCGGCGCGGTCTCGACGGGCCGCAAGCAGTGGAATCATGCCCGGCACGATGCGTCCCACGCCGTGCACAACGCGACCGACGCGGTACGCGCATGGCCGGCGACCGTGCAACACAGCGCACTTGCCGGGCGTCACTGAACCCACGGGACGCGAGAGGAGACCGCTGTCATGACCACTTATGTCATCACCGTGCCGGGGACCTTCCTGCGTGCCCCCGACGACGGGGTGAAGGCCGACATCGTCCGTCGGCTGCGCCCCTCCGATCCGCACCACACGGAACTCGGACGGGAGGAGGACCTCGACGTGCTCACCGTCCACGACGACAACACGTTCAGCGCGCGACTGGAGGTGGCCGCCGAGACGAGCCGGGACGCCGAGGCCAAAGCCGTGCGCTCCGTCGAGGAGACGCTCCGAGCCGCCGGCCTCGAAGCCGATGCGGCACCGCTGGGCCCGCCTGCCGTGACGGGCATGGACAACCCGGCCTGAGTCCCGCGCACCGGAGCGCCCCTTGACGTACCGGTGCGCCGGCAGCCGCGGCGGCGTCGCCACGTAACGTGGACGCATGATCGTTATGAGGCAGATCGAGAGCGACGAAGCCCGTGGGATCGTGGAGTCCGGCGCCGTCCGGCCGCCTGGCGAGCTGCTGAGGGCCGCCGAGGCGCTGCACCCGGGCGGAAGGGGCGGGCTGAGTCTCGAGTACGGCCGGCACGCGGACGACACCGCCCGCTATCTGTTCGCCACCACGGTGGAGGACGAGGGCGAGACGGTCTGGTCCGTGCTCCTCGACGCGCGCACGGGCGAGGTCGTCTCGGACGAGCCGATCCAGGAGGACGACGACGAGGACCTCCACGAGGAATGAGCCTCGCGCGACCAGCGGGCCCACCACGCCGGGACCGCCCTCACGCGGCCGGCCCGGAGACCTCCTGGACTGCCCCGCGCACGGCGGGTTCGAGCAGCGACAGTGTCCGCTGCTGGGCGTCGAGCCGGACGCGGACACCGAGCGGCATCGGAAGGTTCGGGCCCGCGTGCCCGCATTCGACGTTGCCCAGGACCGGGATGTCACGCTCGCCCAGAACGTCGAGGACCATCTCGGGCAGGGTCGGGGACGCGTCGGGTGAGCCGAGTCCGTCGATCGCGGTCGGGATGCCCACGACCATGCCGGAGATGCGGTCGAGGATGCCGCTGTGCCGCAGCACCTGCAGATAGCTCCACACGTGAGCTGCCTGGCCGCCCATCTCTTCCCAGAACAGCACCGCGCCGTCGAACCGTTCGAGCGGCAGCGCGTAGCGCGTCGCCTGTGTCAGCACCAGGCGATTGAGCAGCCCGCCGATCAGGGGGCCCTGTGTGCGACCTGACCGCCAGCACTCCCAGGACGGAGTGGGCGGCAGCGCCACGGTCGCCTCCCTGCCGGTGAGCAGCGTCGCGTACAGCGTCTCGAGTTGGCTCTGCGGGCCGCGGGCGCGCTCTGCCAGTGCCCGCCGAGTCCGGGCGTGGCCAGGTCGGCGTGGAAGCCGACCAGCCCCGTGCGCGCGAACAGGACGAGATGCAGCAGGGAGATGTCGCTGTAGCCGAGGATCGGCTTGGGATCGGCCCTGATCGCCTCGACGTCGATCAGATCGAGGTAACCGAGCACGGAACTGCCCCCGTCGTGCGCGATGACGGCGCGCACCTCGGGGTCACGCAGCAGAGAGTTGAACTCCCTGGCGATCTCCTCCGGCGTCGCCGCACCCCACCAATGGTGCCGTCCCACTTCGAGGAGAGGCGCCCGGCGGACGCGGAATCCCATCCGCTCGAGCACGACCACCGCCCGCGCGAGGTCCGGCTCGTACACCGCGTGGAGCGGCCCGGACAGAGAGGCGATCACGACGAGATCCCCGGGCGCCAAGGCACGAGGCAAAAGCAGTTGAGGCAGTGCAGAACCGGTCACCGGCGCAGTATCCCCACCCGCGCAACCCCCTGCCACGTATATATGGAGCGCCGTTGTCATATGACCCGGGGCTGGGAATGACCTTACGATCAGCACACGTTACCGTCACTGATGTGAAGCCTGATGGGCCTGTCGGAGAGGCACGCGGATTTGGTGACCGTGTGTCATATGGGCCTTGAGACACCTGGGAGTTGACCATTAACAGCGAGAACCTGCCGCCTCGATCCGTGAGTCCTGCGGTCGAGCCCCGGACCCCGCCGACAGCAGCGGCCACGGATGGTGGGACCAGGGCCCCGCAGGAAGGGCTCCAGGTGCAGGCACACGAACTGCGTGAGTATGTGGCCAGTTCCAACAAGCAGTTGCGGGCCCGCTCTTTGATCGCGTACGCGCAAGGCGTCCTGGCGGGGCGCTACGGCCTGAGCGATGCGACGCAGGCGTTCGACCTGCTGCGGGGGGTCTCTCAGCGCCGCAACATCAAGCTGCATCAGATCGCCGCCGCTCTCACCTCCTCCGCGCCTCCGGCAGGTGGAGCCCAGGAGTGGTTCCCCGGCCGTACCCGTACCCCGGCTCCTTCTCTGCGCGCCGTGACCCAGGCGGACCTGGACGCGGGCAACTTGGGCGCGGTGCTGACCGCGGCACTCGAACGTGTCCTCGACATCGTCGGCGGCCAGGCCGGCAACGTCCAACTCGCGGAGGACGGCGCGTTGCGCCTGGAGCGACACCACGCGCACCCCCGACTGTTCACCGACTACTTCGCTTTCGTCGACCACGGCACGTCCTGCTCGCAGGCCGCCGCCGACCTGCGTCAGGTCACGGTGCGCAACATCGCCGAAGCCGACGACATCTTCGACGACGCGACGCGCCAACTGCTGCTCGACACGGGATCGCGGGCCTGCCACAGCGTTCCGCTGGCCGGTCCCGACGGCACGGCACGGGGGGTGATCTCCAGCCACCACGTCCGGCCGCTGGCCGAGCTGGGCCGGAACCAGCTCGAAGCGTTGGAACAGGTCCAGCACCTCATGGGCACCTATCTCCACTGGCACCACCACAACGTCGTCCGCGACGCGCTGGAAGACCTCCACCGCACGGTTCTCGACCACGCGGGCCCCCGCGGCGCAGTTCCCGGCGCCCGAGCCCGCCGGACCCGACGAGACGGTGAGGATGCGCGACAGGCGGATCCTCAGGGGTGACGCGCGGGGCGGCGTCGGCTCAGCGGTCGGGCAGGAGTCTCGCGTACATGTACTGCCGGACGTGGACGCCCGGCCCGCCGGGCACCGGCTGTGGCGCGCTGGGGCCCGTGATGTCGTGGCAGGCGGTCAGCTCGTGGGCCGCGGCGAGTACGATCTCCGGGGCGACGCCCTCGATGGTGATGCACACCAGGCCGGGCTGTGTGAGGTAGACAGGCTGGTCGGTCATGCCGGTGGCGACGCCGCCTGTCGCGCCCGCGGTTCGGCCGGCCAGGAAAGATCATTCCTTCGGGTTCCGGGTCCGGCGAGGAGTTGATCTCCTGGTCCGCGCGGTGCGGGCGGGATCTGCAAGGCTGAGGGCGGGAAGGCCGGGTGGCCGTGCCGGGAACACTCCGGCCGGTCGGCGCGGTTGCACCGACCGGGGACCGGCGCCGCTCGACGCGGAGACGCGCCTCTTCGGACCACGACATATTTCTGCTGGAGGACTGTTTCATGACTGACCGCCCCTTGACGCTCATGGCCGTACACGCCCACCCCGACGATGAGGCCACCAGCACCGGCGGAGTCCTCGCGCGGTATGCGGCGGAAGGAATCCGCACGGTGCTCGTGACCTGTACCGACGGCGGTTGCGGTGACGGGCCGGGAGGTGTGAAGCCGGGGGAGCCCGGTCACGATCCGGCGGCCGTCGCCGCGATGCGCCGCCAGGAGCTCGAGGCGAGCTGTGGCGTGCTGAAGATCAGCGACCTGGAGATGTTGGACTACGCCGACTCCGGGATGATGGGCTGGCCGAGCAACGACGCCCCCGGATCCTTCTGGCAGACCCCCGTGGAGGAAGGCGCCGCCCGGCTCGCGGAGCTCATGCGCCACTACCGGCCCGATGTGGTCGTCACCTATGACGAGAACGGCTTCTACGGCCACCCCGACCACATTCAGGCCCACCGCATCACGATGGCGGCGGTCGAGATGACCGGACTGACGCCGAAGGTGTACTGGACGACGATGCCCCGCTCGGGGATGCAGCGGTTCGGCGAGGTCATTCGCGAGTTCCACCCGGACATGCCGGAACCGGATCCTGCCGAGGCCGCGGCGATGGCCGAGATGGGCCTGCCCGATGACGAGATCACCACGTGGGTGGACACCACCGCGTTCAGCGGCCAGAAGTTCGATTCGCTGGCCGCGCACGCCAGCCAGGGCGAGAACATCTTCTTCCTCAAGATGGGCAAGGAGAGGTTCAGCGAGTTCATGGGCATGGAGACCTTCGTCCGTGTCCAGGACACGACCGACGCGCCCGTACCCGAGAACGACCTCTTCGCCGGACTGCGCTGACCGTCCACCCGTCGCGGGCCCGGGGTGCCGGCCGGGCCGCTGCGGCCGGCACCCCGTGATCCGTCAGGCGTCGGCGCCGAGTCCGCCGGCGACGATGAGTTCCCGACTGGTGAACTCGCCGGTGAGCATGGGCATGGCGGCGGCGATCGCTTCCTTGGCCCCGGGCGACCGCAGGGAGGCGTCGTGGTGCTCTTTCGACTCCCAGACCTCCGTGACCACGATCGTGTCCGGGTCGTCGGCGGCCAGGCCCACCACGTAGCTCCTGCAGCCGAACGCGCGCAGACCATCGGCTCCGGAGAGCAGGATCGCCACCACGTCGTCGCGCTTGCCGGGCCGAGTCCTCAGGGAACCGATGTAGCCGTAGGCCATGCCGTGCCGCCTTCGTCGGAGCCGTTGCCTGGCACCATCATGGCCGCACCTGGCGGCGTCGCGACCGGGGCGCCCCGCCGTCCCGCACGGCCTAGTCGATCTGTACGACGTACTTGCCGCGCACTCCGCCTGCCTCGAGCGCCGCGTGCGCCGCGCCGATCTCGGCGAGGGGGAAGACGGTGTCCACCACGGGCCGGACCATCCCCTTGTCCACGTAGGACGCGAGGTCGGTGAACAGCGCGGTCTTCGGGTTGCCGCTGAAGAAGCGCACGCGCCGGCCGCCGAGGACGGTGCTGCCCAGGATGTATCCGAGGGACGCCGCGACGCGGTCCAGGTCGAAGGCGATGGTCACCATCCGGCCGGCCGGGGTGAGCAGGCGGCGGTACGCGGGAAGGTCCGCGCCCACGGTGTCCACGACCACGTCGTAGCGGCCGAGGTCGGACGTGGAGGTGGTGCGGTAGTCGAGGACCTCGTCGGCGCCGAGGCCGCGGACCAGGTCCAGGTTGTCCGCCCGGGCGAGGCCCGTGACGTGCGCTCCCCTCGCCTTGCCCAGTTGGACGACGACATTGCCGACGCCGCCCGCCGCCCCGCGTACGAGGAGACGTTCACCGGGCCGCAGCCGCGCCTTGTCGCGCAGGGCGGTGATCGCCGTGGTGCCCACGGGCAGCGCGGCCGCCGCGGTGGGGTCCAGTGACGCGGGGTACCGCGCGAGCTGCCGCGGGCGCACGACCACGTACTCGGCCGCAGCGCCGAAACCGGCGGTGCGCGGCATGATGCCCCACACCCGGTCGCCCACGGCGAGGTCGGGGGTGGGCGAGGCGAGAGCGGCCACCTCTCCCGCGAAATCGAGGCCCGTGCGCTGGGGGAACTTCCGGCCGGTCACCAGCCGTACGCGGCCGGCGCGCGCCGCGAGTTCGCCCCCGTTGACACTGATCGCCCGCACTCTCACGAGGACCTCGCCCGGACCGGGCACGGGCCTGGGCACCTCCCGCACGTACAGCACCTCGGGGCCGCCGAAGCGGTCGTGCATCGCCGCGCGCATCAATTCGGTCATTTCCGCACCTCACTCACCGACGTTCTCTGCCATCGAACGTACGGTCATAAGTGGACGCCACCGTCCACTTGAGCCGGAGGTGAGAAAGATCGACGAGAAGTCCTCTCGGTTGCGCGCCGACGCGCGGCGCAATCGGCAGCGGATCATCGAGGCCGCACGGGACGTCTTCACCCGGCACGGTGTCGACGTGCCGATGTCGGCCATTGCGCGCAGGGCCCGCGTGGGTGTCGCCACCCTCTACCGGCGCTTCCCGACCCGTGACGACCTGGTCAGGGAAGTGTTCGCCGAGCAACTCGAGGCCTGTACCGCGGCACTGGACGAGGCGCTCGACGACCCGGACCCGTGGCGCGGCTTCTGCCACGTGATCGAGAAGATCTGTGCCTTGCAGGCCGCGGAGCGGGGCTTCACCGCCGCGTTCCTCCACACGTTCCCGGACGAGGCCGCCGACCACGCGCGACGCAGGCGGCAAGGCGAGCGCGCTTTCGCGGACCTGGTCGGGCGGGCGCAGCGTCAGGGGGCGCTCCGGGCGGATTTCCATCCTTCGGATCTGACCCTGTTGCTGCTCGCCAACGGCGCCCTCGCCGCCACTCCCGCCCCGCAGGCCGCGTCCGCGCGCCTGGTCGGCCTGCTGCTGGACGCCTTGCGCACCGACACGGCACGCGCGCCGCTGCCGCCGCCGACCGGCTTCGACCTGCGGCACGTGTGGCCGGCGGCCGGCGGTCACCGCTGAGTGGCCGGCGCTCCCGGGACCCGGCGGTTGCCGCCGTTGTTCTCCTGCCACAGCTTGTAGACGTCCACGGCGTCGTCGCGCTGGTCGTGGCGCATCGGCAGGCGGCGCTCCTGCCACGGCTTGGCGAACTCGTCGTAGAACGTGTCCAGTTCGAAGTACTTGCGGTCGTCCACGTAGTGCGGTTCGTACGCGTCGCGCGTGGTGAGGAAGACGACCTCGTCAGGCGAGCAGTAGTAGAGCGCTCCGAGGCACATCGGGCAGGGCTGGGCCAGTACGTAGATGGTGGTGCCGGTCAGGTGCTCGGTGCCCAGCGCGATGCAGGCCTCGCGGATCGCGAGCACCTCGGCGTGCGCGGTCGGGTCGTGGGTCTGTGCGACCTGGTTCCCGCTCTCGGCGATGATCTTTCCGTCCTTGACGATGACGGTGGCGAAGGGGCGTCCGCCGCTCTCGACGTTCTGACGGGCCAGGTCGATCGTGTGCTGGGCGAAGTCCATGAGAGTTCCTCCTCTGCGGTGAAGGGCGCCTCTCGGCGTCTGACACCAGTCTGCGCGACCTCGATCTATAGCGTCCAATACTTGATGGGCCTAGGAGCTATAGACTTCATCTATGGCAATTCCGGAGCTGCGGCACCTGCGGTATCTGCTGGCGGTGACCCAGTACGGCACCTTCACCCGCGCCGCCGAGCATCTGCACATCTCCCAGCCCACGCTGTCGCAGCAGTTGCGACAACTGGAACGGATCGTGGGCGTGCGGCTGCTGGACCGCGGCGGGCGCACGGTACGTCCCACCGACGCGGGGGAGGTGTACGTCGCCCATGCCCGGCGTGCACTGCGTGAGCTCGCCGCGGCCGAGCGCGCCGTCGGTGACGTGCAGGACCTGTCGCGGGGGCAGCTGCGTCTGGGGGTGACGCCGACCTTCACCGCCTATCTGGTCGGACCGCTGATGGCCGCCTTGCACGCCCGTCATCCGGGGCTGGGGCTGACGGTCACCGAAGCGATGCAGGACCGCATCGAGGACGCACTGCTCGCCGACGCTCTCGACGCGGGCATCGGCTTCGCCGGGGGACCGGTGCAGTCCGGGATCGCGGTGGAACCGTTGTTCACCGAGCGCCTCGGCCTGCTGACCACGGTTGGTGGCAACGACAAGGGCCTGCCGGTCGACCGTCTGCCGGAGTGGGAACTGGCGCTGCTCAGCGGCGACTTCGCCACGCGCTCCTGGATCGATGCCTACTTCGTGGAGCACGGTGTGGCCCCGCGGGTCGCCGTGGAGGCGGACTCGGCACTGGCCCTCCTTGAGATGGTGCGCGGCGGCACGCTGGGGACACTGCTGCCGGACGTCGTGGCCCAGGGGCGGCCGGAACTTGCATCGGTGCAGCTGATGCCGCCACCACCGGCGCGGACGGCAGCGCTGCTCACGCGGGAGGGCGGGTACTCCTCAGCGGCCTGCCGGGCGTTCGTCGACCTGCTGCGCCAGTACGTCGAGGAGCGTGGCTGGCACACGGCCGCCGTGGCACGGAGCTCGTGACCCGCGCCTCGGGCGTCCAGCGCCAATGAATTGATTCAGCACGCTGAGCACCACGCAGCGATACGCCGTGGTCGGTAAGAATCCTTGGTGCGTAGGGTGTTGGAGTGCGGGCGTCCGCTGCTATAACGAACCGACTTGAATCGTTCTATCGACTCCTCGGCGGTGCGGGGAGCGATGTCCCGCGAAAGGCCCGCCCCTTGTTCCGACGCAGCCAGTCGTCCGCCCGCCGCCGCGCTACGGCCGCTCCTTTGTGCGTAGGCGCCCTGCTCGCCACGGCGCTCTTCACCGGAGCACCGCCCGCAACCGCCCACACCGCACTGCGCATCACCGGCACCACGGCGGACGGAAGGGTGCGGCCCCTCGCCGTCGAAGCGGCCCACCCGCGGCTCGGCTGGAAGCTGAGCTCCAGCGAGCGAGGGGCGCAACAGAGCGCCTACGAGATACGCGTCGCCTCGTCCGCCGCACGCCTCGCCCGCGGAGACGCAGACGTCTGGGACAGCGGGCGGCAGCGGTCGGACGACTCCGTCGGCGTGCCGTACGGCGGTCCGGATCTCGCACCGGGCAAGCGCCATTACTGGCAGGTCCGCGTCTGGGACGCGCACGGAACCCCCTCCGTCTGGAGCACGCCCTCGTACTGGGAGACGGCTCTGCGGTCCGCCGAGGACTGGCACGGAGCCCAGTGGATCGGGGCCGACGACGCCGACGCCGGGGCCCCGCTGCTGCGCAAGGACTTCGTGCTGGACAAGAAGGTGGCCCGGGCGCGTGCCTACGTGTCCGGCCTCGGTTTCGACGAACTGCACCTGAACGGCGGCAAGGTGGGCGACCACGTCCTCGCCCAGGGCGCGGCGCCCTATGACCGACGAGTCCTGTACGACACCTATGACGTCACCAACGCGCTGCACAAGGGTGACAACACCGTGGGGCTGTGGCTCGGGCACGGCTACGGAGAGAACTACAACCCCTACGGGTTCCGCTGGCCGGGGCAGCGGCAGGCCATCATGCTGCTGGACATCACGTACACCGACGGCACGCACGGCACCGTCACCACCGATCCGTCCTGGCGGTGGTCGGACGGGCCGATCACCGCGGACGACCTGTACGACGGCGAGTCCTACGACGCACGCAAGGAACAACCCGGTTGGGACGCACCGGACTTCGACGACCACGCGTGGAAGGACACGGCGCGCGTCGATGCCCCGAAGGGAGTCCTGCACGCGAACACCATGCCGCCGGTCCGGGTGACGGACACCCTGGCACCGGTCGAGGTCACCCAGCCCCAACCTGGCACCTACATCTACGACTTCGGCCAGAACATCGCCGGATGGGCCCGGATCGGCGCCCGCGGCCCGGCCGGCACACGCATCACGATGCGCACGGCGGAAGAGCTCAAGAGCGACGGCACGCTGGACGTGGCGACGAACCGCGATGCCGCAGCCACCGACACCTTCACCCTGGCGGGAACCGGCGACCGCGAGACGTACGAGCCGCGGTTCACCTACCACGGGTTCCGCTACCTGGAAGTGACCGGATACCCGGGCACCCCCGGCGTCGCGGACGTGCGGGCCCGCGTCGCGCACGCGGACGTCGGGTCCACCGGGTCCTTCGCCTCGTCGAGCACCCTGCTCAACAGCATCTGGCGCAACAACCGCTGGAGCATCCTGAACAACTCGATGAGCACGCCCACGGACACCCCCGTCCGTGACGAGCGCACCCCTCCCGCGATGGACGTACAGGCCTACCGGGACGCCGCCACGCGCGAGTTCGGCATGGACGCCTTCTACGCCAACTACCTGCAGGACATGCCGCCCGGAACCGCGCTGCCGTCCGACGACGTCAAGGCGCAGTACCCCGACATGGCCGGCGGGCAGGTGTCCCTGGCCTGGACGCTGTACGAGCAGTACGGCGACCGCGACGCCCTGCAGAGCGCGTATCCGGACATGAAGCGCTTCGTGGACCGCAACGCCACCGACGCCCCCGGCCTGATCTGGCCCGAGGACAAGGGCTTCGGCGACTGGTGCCCGCCCGACCACGGGCCCGGGGCCGACGACGGCATGGGCGGCCCTGACGCGGGCCAGTGCTTCAGCGAGGTGTCCCTCGTCAACACCGCCCTCTCCTACGACCAGGCCCGCTCCACAGAGAAAGCGGCGGACGCCCTCGGCCACGCAGCGGACGCCCGGCACTTCGCCTCCGTCGCTGCCCGCATCAAGGACGCCTTCAACGCCCGCTTCCTCAACGCCGCCGGGGACACCTACAGCAGCGGACGCCAGGTCACGAGCATCCTGCCGCTGGCCCTCGGCCTGGTTCCCGACGCGCGGGTACAGGCGGTCGGCGACCAGCTCGTGCGCACCATCGTGGACCACGACGACAGCCACCTCGACACGGGGATCTTCGGCACCCGCTACCTCGTGGACGCACTGGCCCGCATCGGCCGCGTCGACCTCGCGATGACCATGCTGCACCAGCGCACCTACCCCGGCTTCGGCTTCGAGATCGGCCACGGCGCCACGACGAGCTGGGAGCAGTGGCTGTACAGCTCGTCGATGGAGACCCACGACCACGCCATGTTCGCCGGGGTCAACGCCTCGCTGTACACCGTGATCGCCGGCATCCGGCCCACCGGACCCGGCTACCGCGACATCACCGTCGCACCAGCGATCCCCGCCGGCCTGGACCACGCCGCGGCCGTGCAGAACACGGTGCGGGGCCGCGTCGCCAGCAGCTGGCGCAGGACCGGGCACGCCCTCGACCTGACGGTCACCGTCCCCGCCAACAGCCGCGCGACGGTGGAGGTTCCGCTTCTCGCCCATGGGGACCGTGTGCAGGCACCTTCCGGGGCCGAACGTGTCCGCAGCACCGGACGGACCGTCACCTACAAGGTGGGTTCGGGTACTTGGACGTTCACAGCGGCCTGAGCCACCACAGGAACACCCCGCCGAGCAGGAGGACCAGACAGACGGCGATGTTGGTGCGTCGGTAGAGCACGATCAGGGCGACGAACTCGCGGATCGTCGCGCTGGGCCAGAAGTACGTGGCCGTCGGGGCGCCGACGACGTGTCCGCGCACTCCGGCCCGTCGGGCGGCCACGGCGGCACGGAAGGCGTGGTAGTTGCTGGTGACGATCACACACCGGTATCCGGGGCGGGCCTTCTCCATGATCTCGGCGCTGAACCGGAGGTTCTCGTCGGTGGTCGTCGACCGGTCCTCCCGTTCGATCGCGTCGGCGGGGAAGCCGCGCTCGACGAGGTAGTCGGCCATGGCGTGCGACTCCGGCAGCTTCTCGTCCGGCCCCTGCCCGCCCGACGTCAGGAGCACGGGCTGCCTGCCCCGCGCCGCGATCCGCTCGTGCACCGCGCGGGCGCGGTCGAGCCGGCTGGTGAGCAAGGGCGGCGGTGTCGACCCGCCGATCAGACCGGACCCGAGGACGACCACGTAGTCCGCCTTACGCGAGGTGCGCAGACGGCCGTAGACGAACGCGTAGCCGAGATAGCAGAGAAACAGGAAGCCGATGTAGCCGGCCAGAGCGGTGGCCGTCGCCGCCACGGCCATCAGGGTGCGCTGTTGCATGACTGCCGCCGTCACCACCAGCGCCAGCAGACCCATCAGGGCGACCCCGGCGAGCAGCGACAGCAGGTTACCCGGGCTCGTGCCCTCCTTGCGCACCATGCCCACCCCGTTGGCGAGGAGGAAGCAGGCCAGCGTCAGGGCGCCGAGCGCCAGGAGCACGGCCAGTACGAGGACGACATCGCGCGCCAGGACCTCGTGGTCCCGGGAGAGTTGGACCAGCCAGGCCGCCAGGGCGAAGACCAGCGACAAGCCGAGTACAACGGCGTTGCCCAGACGTCTGCGCTCCCGGACAGCCCTGACACAGAACAGGAGAAAGAGCAGGACCGCCGGAGCGTAGATCAGCATGCGGCACACAGTATGCGGGGGCGCGACCCGACGGGGCCGCGCCCCCGCACAGCGCTGTACGAGCGGTGCCGGTTGCCGCCCGGCTCAGCGGCGGCGCAGCCGGCCGAGCCAGGAACGGGCCTGGGCCCGCTTGCGCGGATCGGCGGCGGTGCGGCGGGCGGTGGCGATCGTACGCCGGCCCTGCGGGCTGCGGCCGTACTCCTTGATGCGGTTGAGGATGCCAGGCATGAGACGGTCTCCGTCCGATCGGGGCCGCGCCCTGGAACGGCACGCTTCGCCTTCGACTACCCACTCGGAGCCGCATGCCGCATCGGACCGCGCGGCAATGACGGCGGCAGCGGTGTTGTCAGGGGCGCGCGATCAGGACCGTGGCCCCCTGTGAGGTGATGAGTAGACACTCTGGTGCGGTGCGGTGCGGTGCGGTGCGGTGACGCAGGCGCAGCCGGCCGCGCAACCGTGTGGGGGAGTGGCCGGAATAGCCGCCGGGCCTGCGGAGTTCCGTGCTGATATGTGGAGCAGTGAGCAACTTGATCTGGATGCCTATCTCGCCCGCCTCGGGTATGAGGGCGACCGTGCGCCGAGCCTCGAGACGCTGCGGGCTCTGCAGCGCGCACACGTGCTGACCATGCGGTGGGACACCCTGGACAGTTTCCTGTACCGCGAGGTACGGCTGGACCTGCCGTCGGTCCAGGACAAGATGGTGCGCAGGGGCCGGGGAGGCTACTGCTTCGAGCACGCCGCCCTCTTCGCCGCCGCGCTGGAGAAGCTCGGGTTCCGCTTCACCGCCGTATCCGGGCGGGTGCAACTCGGCGCGGACTCCACCACGCCCCGCCCGGCGACCCACGCGATGCTGATCGTGGACGTGGACGGCACGCGCTGGCTGAGCGACATCGGGTTCGGAGCCAGTCCGTTGGAGCCCATCGAACTGGTCGACGGCGGCCGCAGTGAAGCAGGTCCGTGGCCGTACTTGCTGCGGCGGCAGGTCATCACGCACGGCTCTGCGGGCTGGGCGGTGCACCAGCGCGGCGACGGTGCGGAGGGGCCGGAGGGCTGGACGGTGCGGCAGGTCTTCACCGAGAACTTGCAGTACCCCGTCGACTACGTGCTCGGGAACCACTTCGTGGCCACGCACGACCGCTCCCCGTTCGTCACGCGCCCCTACATCCAACGGTTGCGCACGGACAGGCACGACACGCTCGACACACTTGCCTGGACGACGGAGCGCCCGGGGCAGGACCCGGAGACGCGGACCGTCCGGCCGCACGAGGTGCCCGCTCTGCTCGACGACGTCTTCGGTATCCGCACGGACTCCGAGGAGGCCGCCCTCCTGGTGACCCGGCTCGACGCACTGGACTCCGCACGGCACGCGGCCGCGTAGAGAGCGCACGGCCGCACGGAGCGGCAGCAGGCGCGGCGGTGTCCCGCTCCGGGACACCGCAATGCGGGGAAGCCTGCACCTGACATCCAGGTGAACCCGTAACCCGGACAAATCACTCTCCTGCGACAGCCGCGTAACGGAAGCTCCCCCACCACAACTCCTGACCCGCCGCACCGGTCGAACCGGATGCGTCGCACACCCGCGCCGCGGCGGAACCGGTACCGCCCGGCGCACCTGCTCAGGATCCGAACGAAGTGGGAGTCACCCGTGTTCAGAACGTCCCTGCCGACGCGGCTCGCCGCCACCGCCGCCCTCGTGCTCGCCGCCGGCGCCCTGACCGTGCCCGCCGCCTCGGCACGGCCCTCCGAGGCCCCGCCCACCCCGGCCTACGTGCTGAAGGTGAACACCGATCCGGCAAGCACCGATTACGACAACCGCCGCGTCGACGTCACCGGCACCGTCACCAAGGCCGACGGCACGCCCGCGCCGCACATCCCCGTCACCATCCAGGAGGTCGTTCTCTTCACCACCTGGAACCCTTGGGGCGACCCGATCGACCCCACCACCTACGAGCCGCGCGAGCTGGGCACGCCGGTCACCGACGCCGAGGGGAAGTTCACCATCCCCGATGTCTCCATCGACCACACATCGGGCAGCAGCCTGCTCAACGTCCAGCACCAGGTGCAGATCACGGCTCAGTACGACGTGGACGGCGACCTCGACACCCCGCAGGACGGCTACTACGCGGACACCACCGTGGCAGCCAGGACCAAGGCGAGTTCGGTGAGTTACCAGGTCAACAAGAAGACGGTGAAGGCAGGTGACATCCTCACCGTCCAGGGCAAGGTCACCGTGCCCAGGGGTGAGGAGCTCGGGGGCAACGAGGTCTTCCTGCAGACCTATTGGGAGCAGGAGTCCCACGTGAAGACCATCACCGAGGCCGACGGCTTCTTCGTCCTGTCCGTGCGGGTGTCGTCCGAGGACGACACGTTCACGCTGCGCACCGCAGCGCGGGACTTCTACGTGGCGGGCGCGCAGCAGTCGCTCCCGATCACGAACACGTCGCTGCCCCGCACCTAGCACCGAGCGCGGACGGGGTTCGTCGGTGCAGGTGCGCCACGAGACGCTCGTCCGCAGCTGCCCGGGCGTCAGTCATCCGCTGGCGCCCGGGCCCGGCGTCGCACGTCCGCCCGCTCGGGTCCGGCACTCTCACGACACCGGCCGCCCCCGCGGGCAGTGCATCACGTGGCGGCCTTTCCCAGGAAAGCCCGAAGGCGTTCGGTGAAGCCGGGTGCTGCGGCGACGAAGTGGCCGGCGCCAGGGTGCACGCTGCGCTCGCCGCCGAGTGCCTCCGCCAGGGCGTCGCAGATCCGCTCGTACGCGGCCGCGTGGCCGCCGGACGCGACGAGCACCGGGACCTCGGCACCACGGATCGCGTCGAGGTCCGGACGCGCCTCACTGGTCGGCCGTCCGCCGTGTGCCCGCAGTACCCCGGCGACGACCCCCGCCGGGAGCGGGCCGTCGTCGATGGGGGCGCCGGTGAGGAGGAGGAACTCGCGCAGTTGGGCCGGGTCCGTGTCCATGCCGTGGGCAAGAACCGTGTCGCCCAGGCGCTCGAGCCGTGCCACCTCGGGATCGCCCCGGACGAGGTAGTTGAGCGGCGGCTCGATCAGGGTGAGCGAACGCACGCTGTCCGGCGCGGCAGCGGCTGCGATCAACGTCCCGAGGACGCCGTAGGAGTGGGCGACGAGGTGCGGGCGGCCCACGAGCAGCGGCGCCAGGTCCAGGGCGTCCACCGCGAAGTCCTGCCGCTCTTTCGGCGGCGGGCTCGGCGGATAGCCACGGCGATGGACGTACGCCAGCGTCCACCGGTCGGCCAACGACGCGACGGGCCCCCACGTCGTCCGGGGCCCCGCACCGCCGTGCACCAGCAGGACCTCCGGCCCGGAGCCGTCACGTACCACCGCGATCTCGCTCACGAGGCGAGCGTAGCGGCGCGAGGTGAGGCAGCGGCTGCGCAGGCCGGTTCGGGTACGGCGATGCCCAGGCCGATCCGGGACTTGAGGTTCGTCATATCGAGCGCCTGGTCGGGAGCAGTTCCGGCGGCCGGGCGCCGGACCGCGGCTTCTTCGCTCGTCGGCATGGGCCACGCCCCACTGCCGAGAGGCTCTGACTGTTCAGAGGGTCTTTTTCGGTCTCAAGTCGGGGATCTGGGCTCGGAAGCGCGGGTTCACGACGCGCCCCGGCAATCCGTAGTACTGACCGGTGCGGCGCTCGTAGTCCGCACGCGCGGACAGGGTGAGGGCCCGGTGATCCGGGGCGCGCAGCAGGTCGACCGATGTCTGCGCGAAGCGGGCGGGGAGCCCGGCCTGCTGGGCGTCGGCCATGAGGGTGCGCAGTTCGGCGACGGCGGAGCGCGCTTTGTCACGTGAAGGTCGCCCGGCGCGCAGCATGTTCCGGTATCCGGAAGCGGGTTCGGCAGCCGCGAGGGTCCCTTCGAGTCGGCCGGCAAGCGCCTTGGCCGTGCCGGCCGTCCGCCTCGCCTCGGCCCCGGCCTCCACGAGGACGTGCAGCGCGACGAGCAGGTCAACCGTGTGGGGTTCCGGAGTCGTGAGATCGATGCGTGCGGACAGGCCGGCCTCTAGCTCGTCGGCGAGGCGACGGGCTGCGGCGTGGGTGCGCTTGGCCGCGTGCGGGCCCACACCCCCATGTGCTGCAGACCCAGTACCCCGGCATCAAGCACGTCCCGTGCTGTGCGGGCGCCCGCCGCCTCCATCTCCCGTGCGGCATCGCCGCCCGGCGCTCCTGGGATCTTCGAGAGGGGCGTGGCGCTCAACTCCGTGTCGAGTCGTTCGCGGCGCAGTGCGTCCCAGGCCGTGCGCACGGCGTCGCAGGCCTGGGCGTGGTCCCGGGCTACCTGTTCGGCTGCCTCGTACAACTTCTGTGCCCGAGCGACGGTCCTGGGGCGTGCACCGTTCAGTCGTGCCCAGGCGCGGACGTTTCCGCCGACGAGGCCCGTGCCGGTCAGGGCCAGCCCGATCAGTACGAGGGTGTCGGACAGCGCATAAGGATTCTTCTCGTCGAGTGACGGCTCCAGGCCGCCCTTGTGCGGGCCTTCGGTGTACATGAACCCGCTGTCCCAGCCCTCCGCCGTGCCCAGGATGTACGCCGACGGCTTGAGCGAGGCGTCCCGGCTCGCGGAGCACAGGTACGCGGACTCACGCCAGCGGTCCTTGTCGCGGTACGGATCCTTCCAGCGCACCGTGCACCGGCCGTCAGGCTTCTCGCTGATCACGGTGAGATCGATCTGACGCGTATCGGGATACGTCGCGTACAGGTACGCCGACCATCCGATGCACAGGACGCCGAGCGTCAACACCCAGCGAAAGAACGGTCTGTGGTGCACAGTGCCCCCCACCCCCCGGCCGATGAACCGGCCGCTCTCCGTACATGATTTACCTGTACGGCGCACCTGTTCAAGTCCTTACCCGTCTGTCCGCCAGGGAGGCGGCGAAGCCTGAACCCCGGGCCGACACCCGGGAGATCGCGTAGGGTGCCGCGGGCCGCGCCTGGGCGAGGGCCCCGGAGGAAGCGTCACCCGCCGGATCGGGAGTGGGCTGAATTGCCCCTCGGGGAGCTGCTGTTGGTCTCTGTTCCTGCCGGAGGGGTGTCCGCGTCGCGTCACGGGCCTAGCATGATCGCGTCATGCACGCCGCCGAACCGGGAGGCCGCAGAGTGTGGAGTGGGCGACGGCTCCTGGGCGCAGTCGGCGGCATCGTGGCGTGCTGCCTGGTCATCGGCTTCGTCGTCGGTACGCATCGGTCGCGCGCCGGGCACCAGGCCGCCTCCGACGGGCTCCGGCGCACCACGGTCGAGGTCTCCGCGGGCGGGTGCGGAAAGGGGTGGGACGCGCCCGCGCCCGGTGTGCAGGTCTTCGCGCTGCACAACACCTCCGCCGTCTCCGCCGAGGCGATCCTGGAGGATCCGCGGGACCGCGCCGTGTACGGCGAGGTCGAGGACATCGGTCCCGGGACGACCCGGCTGCTGACGGTGCGGATAGGGACGGGGGCGTACGCCTTCGCCTGCGTACCCGAGGACTCCGATGCCGTCACCGGGCCCACGGTCCGTGTCCGCGGCGGGCGTCCGGGCCCCGCCGCCGCGCCCGTCACCCAGCACGACCTGATCCCGGCGGCGCTCGCGTACCAGAAATGGGTCGGCGCGGGCCTGGACAAGGCGGTCCGGCTGACCACCGCGCTGGACGACGCGGTCCGTCGCGGCGACCTGGGCGCGGCCCGCCGGTCCTGGCTGCCGGCACACCTGCAGTACGAGCGGCTCGGCGCGGCGTACGACGCGTTCGGCGACGCCGACGGGCAGATCAACGCCACCGACGCGGGCCTGCCCGGCGGCCCGCGCGACAAGGACTTCGCCGGCTTCCACCGGGTCGAGTACGGGCTGTGGCACGGCCAGTCCGCCCACCGGCTCCGCGCCCCGACCGCCGCGCTGCGCAAGGCGCTCACCGCGTTGCGCGACGACTGGGCGCAGACGCGGATGGACCCGGCCCAGCTCGGGCTCCGGGCGCACGAAATCCTGGAGAACACCGTGCAGTTCGAGCTGACCGGGCGCACCGACTACGGCAGCGGATCGAATCTGGCCACGGCCCGCGCCAACGTGGACGGCACCCGCGAGGTTCTGTCCCGGCTCCATCCGCTGCTGGCCACCCGGTACCCCCGGCTCGCCGCCCTGGACAGGGAACTCGACCACGCCGCCCGCACCCTGGACGGGCTGCGGCGCCACGGCGACTGGCCGGCCCTGACCCGGCTGAGCCGGGCCCAGCGCGAGGACGTCGACGACGTCCTCGGCGGCCTGGTCGAGCAACTCGCCTCCGTCGCCACCTTGTGCGCCCCCTTGAGGACCGTGTGAGGCCCGGGCCCGCGCGTCCCCGCGTCCCACGACGCCCGTCGCCTCCTCTCCACGACCTCTCTACGACAGTCCCGTTCGCCCTCCGGAGGACAGTGTGGATACGAACCGAGCCGCCGACGGACTCGGGCGGCGTGGCTTCCTGCGCGGCGCGGCGCTGACGGGGGCCGGT
>NZ_JAAGMG010000213.1 GCF_010548525.1 Streptomyces sp. SID14478 | reverse complement strand
GCCAGCAGCCGCAGCAGCCGCCCACGCCCGCGTACGGTCAGCAGCCGTACGGGCAGCAGCAGCCCCAGTACGGCTACCCGCAGCCGCCCACCGCTCCGATGCCCGCGCCCGGCGGCGGCGGCGCGGGCGGCGGCCGGGGCGGTGTCTCGCCCATCGTGTGGATCGTCACCGCGGCCGTCGTGGTGATCGCCCTGATCGTCGGCGGCGGCATCTTCTACGCGAACTCCTCCGGTGACGGCGACGGTGGCGACAAGAACACCTCCGCCGACGGCAAGAAGGACGGCGGCGGCCAGGGCAAGGACGGCACCGGGTTCGGCGGGGGCGGCCAGGAGAAGGTCCCGGCCAACACCTCGGCGAGCATCGCCTTCCAGCTGCCCCAGCCGCAGGTCGCCAAGGACCAGGTCGACAGCGTCGTGGGCTCCTGGCTGACCGACAAGACGTACGCCAAGGCGGGCGTCGACGAGATCGTCGGCCACGACCCGGCGACCGGCAAGGAGACCTGGACGCTGCCGCTGTCCGGCCAGACCTGCGGAGCGTCGAACGACGTCACCAAGGACGCGCTGGCGGCCGTCGTCAGCGAGGACGCCAAGCGGCCCAAGGACGGCCGCCACCAGACGTGCAGCCAGATCACGGTCTTCGACGTGAACACCGGCAAGAAGCTCTGGACGAAGAGCATCGGCTCGGGCGACCAGGCCCGCACGTTCGAGGAACTCTCCTTCTCCGGCGACACGTTGGCGGCCGGCGGCGGGCTGCGCGGCGGCGCGGCCTTCGACGTCAGGACCGGCAAGATCCTGTGGCAGCCGCAGGAGGGCGACTGCGAGGACGTCGGCTACCACGGCGGCGAGCAGCTGGTCGCGGTGCGCAAGTGCGGCGACTACGGCAACGAGAAGTACGAGGTCCAGCTCCTGGACCCGAAGACCGGCCGGCCGAAGTGGTCGTACAAGCTCGCCACCGGCGTGGACAACGCGAAGGTCCTGTCCACGAACCCGGTCGTCTTCGGCGTCGGCGCGGGCGACAACTCGGCGGGCACCGTCTCCGACATCTTCTCGCTCGACGCGAACGGCAAGCTCGTCACGAAGATCGCCATCGACGACGAGAAGTACGACTTCGACTGCGAGGTCGGCAGGATCGAGGGCTGCTCGAAGATCGTCGTCGGCAACGGCCGGGTCTACCTGGCCACCCGTCAGCACGACGCGGGCGGCGACGTCGGGATGACCAACGAGATCGTCTCGTTCGACCTGAAGACCGGCAAGAGCACGGGCGACCGGGCGGACGGCGGCGAGTACGAGATCTTCCCGTTCCGCATGGACGGCGGGAACATCCTCGCGTACAAGGACGGCCCCTACGACAAGGGCGCCCAGGTCGTCAGCATCGACCCCAAGGGCATGAAGCAGACGACGCTCCTGGAGACCCCGGCCACCGAGCCCGTCACGAGCGCGATCAGCAGCATGGTCCCGGGCAACTCCGGCTCCGAACTGCGCTACTCCGACGGCCGGTTGTACTTCGGCAAGGGTCTGATCAGCCCGCCGTACTCGAAGGACGAGAAGGGCTACACGGCCATCGGGTTCGTCGCGCACTGACGATCGCGCGCTGACGAAGCACGCCCCGACCGCCCGTCGGCCGACCCGCGGCCCCGCTCCCCGCACAGGGAGCGGGGCCGTCGTCGTCCCCGCGCGCCAATACAGCCCATCACACCTGAAAGGCGGGGAATTCAGCATTCAGGGCCGCTTCTCACCGGTAGGGGGCGCGCAACGTCGAACAAGCGTGTAGCTTCCGGGGGATGAAGGAGGACGGGGAGTCGGGGGGCTCGCTCGTCCATGGGGGGTCCGTGGGTCCGCGGCGACGCGCGGGGCGAACTGGGGGGTTGGATCGATGGGTGTCCGGCTCATGGTGGTCGACGACCACCGCTTGCTCGCCGAGGCGCTGGCCTCGGCCCTGAAGCTGCGCGGGCACCGGGTGCTCGCCGCGGCCGCGCCCGCCGCGGGCGCCGCCGAACTCGTCATCTCCCGGGCGCCGGAGGTCTGCCTCATCGGTACCGCGACCCCGGCCGAACCGGGCACGTTCGACCCGGTGGTCCGCATCAAGCGCGAGCGCCCGCAGGTGGCGGTGGTGGTCCTCGGCCCGGTCCCGTCCCCGCGCGGCATCGCCGCGGCCTTCGCGGCCGGCGCCTCCGGTTACGTACGCCACGACGAGCGCATCGAAGGGGTCGAGCGCGCCCTGATGAAGGCGCGGGCGGGCGAGGCGGCGGTGGCCCCGGCGCTGCTCCAGGGCGCCTTCAGCGAGCTCCTGAACCCCGTGGCCCAGCCCGACGACGAGGGGCAGCGGCTGCTCCAGATGCTGACTCCGCGCGAGGTCGAGGTCCTGGTCCGGGTCGCGGACGGCGAGGACACGCGGCTGATCGCGGCCGGCATGGGCATCGCCCCCTCGACGGCCCGTACGCACGTCCAGCGGGTGCTGATGAAACTGGGCGTCGGGTCCCGGCTGGAGGCGGCGGCACTGGCGGCCCGCACGGGTCTGCTCGACCGGGCGGGACCGGTGGTCACGCCGCAGGGAGCCTCGGACGTGCTGCCGGACTCGCCCGAACCGGAGTCCTGAGCTATAGTCGATCTTGTGCTCGTCACCGCAACACGCGGTGGACGGCCGTGCGTTGGTGGTCCAAGGAAAGACGCCCCGCTTCCTGCGGGGAAATGCAGGTGCAAGGCCTGCCCGGCGCTCCAGAAGCAGAAGTCCCATCCCGCTCAGGCGGGGTGGGACTTTTTGCGTGCGTGCGGGGAGCGTGCGCGGGCGGCGAAAAGGGCCGGGGCCCGCCGTCCGTGGACGACGTGCTCCGGCCCTCGCCGTGCCGGTTACTCCGACTCGTCCGGCGTCGGCGGCGCCGTCGGACGCAGCTTCAGCCAGACCAGGAAGAACAGGCCGAGGGCGAGCATGCCGAGGCCCGTCCACAGGTTGATGTTGATGTTCTCGGCCTTCTTGAGGTCGGCGTCGGAGGCCGTGATGCCGGCGATCGTGACGATCACGCCGTACAGCACGAACAGGCCGCCGATGATGCGCCGGATGTCGAAGAGCCGTGCCGCGGTCGCGGACTTGCGCTCCAACTCGGAGACTTCGTTCTGGAGTTCAGACATGGTGGGTCGAGCCTCCGATCAGAGGGAGTAGGGGAGGTAGCAGAGCGCGGCGAGGACGACGGCGCCCCAGCCGAGCAGCGCCGGCTTGCGGTACCAGGCGTCGTCGCCCTTGGCGGGCTCCTCCTCCAGGCCCGGGGCCGTCGTGCCGTACACCAGCCCTGCCAGCTCCGCCTCCGGCTTGGGAGCGGTGAAGAGCGTGACCACGACCATGACCACCGCACCGGCCACGAAGCCGACGATCGCCGAGACGAAGTTGGCGCCCTGGTCGGTCGGGATGTCGATGACACCCTGCTTGTAGATCCAGAAGTAGTTGAGCATCGCGGCAGTGGTGCCCGCGGCCAGGCCCCAGACGCCCGACTTCATGGAGGCGCGCTTCCAGAACATGCCGATGATGAAGACCACGAACATCGGGACGTTGAAGAAGGAGAACAGCGTCTGGAGGTAGCCCATGATGTTCGAGAACGACGAGGCGATGAACGCCGTGCCGATGGACAGGACGACGCCGATCGCGGTGATCGCCCGGCCGAACTTCAGGTAGTACCCGTCGGGCTTGTCCGTCTTGACGTACTTCGCCCAGATGTCGTAGGTGAAGACCGTGTTGAAGGACGAGACGTTCGCCGCCATGCCCGCCATGAAGGCGGCGAGCAGGCCGGTCACCGCGATGCCGAGGACACCGTTCGGGAGCAGTTCCTGCATCAGGTACGGGATCGCGTCGTTGTAGGTGAGGTCCGAGCCGGCGCCGCCGATCTTCGGGACGAGCACCGCGGCGACCATGCCCGGGATCATCACCAGGAAGACGATGAGGAGCTTCGGGAACGAGGCGATGAGCGGGGTGCGCTGGGCGGCGGAGAGGTTCTTGGCCGACAGGGCGCGCTGGACCTCGGCGAAGTTCGTGGTCCAGTAGCCGAAGCCGAGGACGAAGCCCAGGCCGACGATGATCGTGAGCCAGTTCGCGCCGAGCGGGTTGGCGTCACCGATGCCGGTGCCGCCCCATGCCGACATGAAGTTCTCGCCGTGCTGCGACTTCAGGGAGTCGGTCATGCCGCCCCAGCCGCCGACGCGCTTGAGGCCGATGATGCAGATCGGGATCAGCGCGGCGAGGATCACGAAGAACTGCAGGACCTCGTTGTAGATCGCCGACGACAGACCGCCGATGGTGATGTACGCGAGGACGAACAGGCCCGCGACCACGATGGCCACCCACTGCGGCCAGCCGAGCAGCGCCTCGACGACGATCGACAGGGCGTAGAGGTTCACGCCCGCGATCAATATCGCCGCGAAGGCGAACAGGACCGAACTGAGCAGATGGGCCGACTTGTCGAACCTCTGGAGCAGGAACTCCGGGACCGAGCGCACCTTCGAGCGGTAGTAGAACGGCATCATGACCAGGCCGAGGAAGACCATGGCCGGGATGGCGCCGATCCAGTACCAGTGGACGACGGCGACGCCGTACTGCGCGCCGGTCGCTGCCATGCCGAGGATCTCGGTGGCGCCCAGGTTGGCGGCGACGAACGCGAGACCCGTGACCCACGCGGGCAGCGAACGCCCGGACAGGAAGAAGTCGAGGCTGGTCTTCACCGAGCGGCGGGCCGCGAAGCCGATGCCGAGGACGACGACGAAGTAGATCGCCAGAATCGCGTAGTCCAGGCCGTTGGTCGGCAACCGTAGCCCTGCGGCCAGGGTTGTCGTGGCTGAGAGTGTGGGGGACTGCATGGGAACTCGCTTCGTTGCGCGAACTGAATCAGTCCGGAACCTACGCCTGAGTCTTCAATAAGTGAACAGTTCGCATGATGTTCTTTGTTTGATTGTGATCGAGGGCTCTCGGGAAACCCCCGCTGAGGCACAGAAAGCGCACAGACGGCTCCGATCCGTTCCCTTGACGTCTCTGTTGCCTTATGCTTTGTTGTGTTCGGTTCTGTTTGGTTGTTGGTTTGGCTCGATGAGGAGCATCGGACGTGAAGAAGACGTCGACCCGGCTCGCCGACGGTCGTGAGCTCATCTACTACGACTCGCGCGACGACGTCGTCCGGGACGCGGTCGACCGCCGCCCTCTCGACCGCACCGTCACCACCTCGGAGGTCCGCCGCGACCCCCTCCTCGGCGACGCCGTGGCGATCGCCTCCCACCGGCAGGGGCGCACCTACCACCCGCCGGCCGACGAGTGCCCGCTGTGCCCGTCCGAGGGAGAGCGGCTGAGCGAGGTCCCCGACTCCTCCTACGACGTCGTGGTCTTCGAGAACCGCTTCCCCTCGCTCGCCGGTGACGCCGGCCGGTGCGAGGTCGTGTGCTTCACCTCCGACCACGACAAGTCCTTCGCCGACCTGAGCGAGGAACAGGCCGGCCTGGTGCTCGACGCGTGGACCGACCGGACCGCCGAGCTGTCGAACCTGGACTCCGTCGAGCAGGTCTTCTGCTTCGAGAACCGGGGCGCCGAGATCGGCGTGACCCTCGGCCACCCGCACGGCCAGATCTACGGCTACCCCTTCGTCACCCCGCGCACCGCGCTCATGCTGCGCTCCGCCGCCGAGCACAAGCAGCAGACCGGCGGGCGCAACCTCTTCGCCGATGTGGTGGAGAAGGAGGTGGAGGACGGGTCGCGGATCGTCCTCGACGGCGAGCACTGGGTGGCTTTCGTCCCGTACGCCGCGCACTGGCCGTACGAGGTGCACCTCTACCCCAAGCGGCAGGTCCCCGACCTGCTCGGGCTCGACGACGCGGCGCGCACGGAGTTCCCCAAGATCTATCTGGAACTGCTGAGGCGCTTCGACCGGATCTTCGGCGAGGACCAGCCGGCGACGCCGTACATCGCCGCCTGGCACCAGGCGCCGTTCGGCCCGCTGGACGAGTTCGAGGGCGTCAACCGCGACGACTTCGCGCTCCATCTGGAGCTTTTCACCATCCGCCGTACTTCCGGCAAGCTGAAGTTCCTCGCGGGTTCCGAATCCGGCATGAGCGTGTTCATCAACGACGTGCCGCCGGAGACCGCGGCCGAGCGACTGCGAGAGGTAGCGAGCAAGTAATGGGCAAGTACCTGGTCACGGGTGGTGCGGGATACGTCGGCAGCGTCGTCGCTCAGCACCTGATCGAGGCGGACCACGACGTCACCGTCCTCGACAATCTCTCCACGGGCTTCAGGGAGGGCGTGCCCGCGGGCGCGGACTTCGTCGAGGGCGACATCCGCGACGCGGCCAAGTGGCTGGACCCCTCCTTCGACGCCGTGTTGCACTTCGCCGCGTTCTCGCAGGTCGGCGAGTCCGTCGTGAAGCCCGAGAAGTACTGGGACAACAACGTCGGCGGGACGATGGCGCTGCTGGCCGCCATGCGCTCGGCGGGCGTCAGGAAGCTCGTCTTCTCCTCGACCGCGGCCACCTACGGCGAGCCGGTGGGCACCCCGATCACCGAGACCGACCCGACCGCGCCGACCTCCCCCTACGGCGCCTCGAAGCTCGCCGTCGACCACATGATCACCGGCGAGGCCGCGGCCCACGGCCTGGCCGCCGTCTCGCTGCGCTACTTCAACGTGGCGGGCGCGTACGGCAGTTGCGGCGAGCGGCACGACCCCGAGTCGCACCTCATCCCGCTCGTCCTCCAGGTCGCCCAGGGCCGCCGCGACGCCATCTCGGTCTACGGCGACGACTACCCGACGCCCGACGGCACCTGCATCCGCGACTACATCCACGTCGCCGACCTGGCCGAGGCCCACCTCCTCGCCGTCGAGGCCGCCCGCCCCGCCGAGCACCTCATCTGCAACCTCGGCAACGGCAACGGCTTCTCCGTGCGCGAGGTCATCGAGACCGTCCGCCAGGTCACCGGGCACCCGATCCCCGAGGTCGTCGCCCCGCGCCGCGGCGGCGACCCGGCGGTCCTCGTGGCCTCCGCCGCCACCGCGCACGAGCGCCTCGGCTGGAACCCGTCCCGCGCGGACCTCGCGGGAATCGTCGCCGACGCCTGGCAGTTCGCCCAGGCCCGCCAGGAGAAGTAGGGGCTGTCAACTGATGTCCGTCGCCGCGCAGTTCAGTGAGTTGTACGGGTACGAGCCCGCCGGAGTGTGGGCGGCTCCCGGCCGCGTCAACCTCATCGGGGAGTACACCGACTTCAACGAGGGCTTCGTCATGCCGCTCGCGCTGCCGCACACCGCGGTCGCCGCGGTGGCCAAGCGGACGGACGGGGTGCTGCGCCTGCACTCCGCCGACATCGACGCCCCGATCACCGAACTGCGGGTCGACGAGCTGACGCCCCTGTCGAAGTACGGACAGGGCGGCTGGGCGGCGTACCCCGCCGGTGTGGTCTGGGCGCTGCGCGACGCGGGCCACGAGATCACCGGCGCCGACATCCACCTGGCGTCCACGGTGCCGACCGGCGCGGGCCTGTCGTCCTCGGCGGCCCTGGAGGTCGTGACCGCGTACGCGCTCAACGAGCTCTTCGCCCTCGGCCTGGACCGGCCGCGGCTGGCGGTCCTCGCCCAGCGCGCCGAGAACGTCTTCGTCGGCGTCCCGTGCGGCGTGATGGACCAGATGGCGTCGGCCTGCTCGACCGAGGGCCACGCGCTGCACCTGGACTGCCGGGACCTGTCGACCCGCCAGGTCCCCTTCGACCTCGCGGCACAGGGACTCGAACTCCTCGTCGTCGACACCCGCGTCAAGCACGAGCTGGGTGACGGCGCGTACGCGGAGCGGCGCGCGGGCTGCGAGGAGGGCGCGCGCGTCCTCGGCGTCTCGCACCTGCGCGACGTCGCCTACGACGAACTCGACGCCGCGCTCGCGACGTTGGAGCAGGCGCAGGTGGACGAGAAGGTCGTCCGCTACGTGCGCCACATCGTCACCGACGACCACCGCGTGGAGCAGGTCATCGCCCTCCTCGACGCCGGCGACGTACGGTCGATCGGCCCGGTCCTCGGCCAGGGCCACCGCTCGCTCCGCGACGACCTGCGCATCTCCTGCCCGGAGCTGGACCTCGTCGTCGACACGGCCACCGCCGCCGGCGCCATCGGCGCCCGGATGACCGGCGGCGGCTTCGGCGGCTCGGCGATCGTGCTGGTGGAGAACGCCGACGCGGACGCCGTCACCAAGTCGGTCCTCGCCGCCTTCGAGGCGGCCGGGTACGCGGCGCCGCGGGTGTTCCCCGCGGTGCCCTCGGCGGGCGCCCGCCGCGAGAGCTGACTCAGACCAGACGCTTGGTGAGGGTGAACTCCTTGACCCCGGGCGGGTAGTCGGGGACGACCGCGACGACGTCGTAGCCGTGCTGCCGGTAGAAGCCCGGGGCCTGGAAGTCCCACGTCTCCACGCGGGACTTGACGCAGCCGCGCTCCTCGCGGGCCGTGCGCTCCGCCTCCGCGAGCAGCCGGGAGCCGAGACCCGCGCCGCGGTGCCGGTCCGCGACCCAGAGCAGGTTCACGTGCAGCCAGGTCGCCCAGGTGTGCGCGTCGAGTCCGGCGGCCAGGGCGCCGTCCCGCTCCCACGCCCAGACCTGGAGCGGGGTTTCGCGCTCGGCGGGGGTGCCGCGCAGGTGGCGCAGCGCGGGGGAGGCCGCCGTGTTCGTGTCCTGGAGCAGGGACTGGAGCAGAAGTCCGCGCTCTTTGTCGACTTCTGTCTCAATGCGAAACATGTGCCTCACCATAAACGCGCTGGACAGTCGCCCGTCGGTCAACGAGTAACCAGTTCTGTGAATTGCCTTCCCCCCGGGGCCCACAGCCCTACTCTGAGGACAACACCGGTGGGGGCCGGTGTTGATCAGGGGGCGAGACAGCCGGGTACGACGCCCGGAGTGGGGGTAGCAGTCAGAGCGCGGCGGCGGCCGTGCGGCTGCGGTGACCCGTCTCTCCGGGCGCCGTACCTGCGTTGGTCCGTCCTCCGACCACTGGGGGTTGTCACGTGGTTCGTATCCGGGTTCTGGTCGTCGACGACCATCGCATCTTCGCCGAGTCACTGGCCGCGGCGCTCGCCGCCGAGCCTGACGTCGACGTGTCGGCCGCGGGCAGCGGTCCGGCCGCCCTGCGCTGCCTCGACCGGGCGGCCGCCGAGGGGCGCAGATTCGATGTGCTGCTCGTCGACGCCGACCTGGGCGCGGCGTCGATGCAGGGCATGCGCCCGCCCACCGTCGTACCCGACGGTCCCGCGCAGGAAGGGCTCGTGGACGGCATCTCGCTGGTGGCGGGCGTCCGTTCGGGCCAGCCCGCGGTCCGTACGGTGGTGCTCGCCGAGCGGGACGATCCGCGCCGGGCGGCGCTCGCCCTGCAGGCCGGTGCCTCCGGCTGGGTCGCCAAGGACTGTTCCCTGTCCCGCCTGTTGAACGTCATCCGGGGCGTGCTGCGCGACGAGACGCATCTGCCTCCGGCGCTGCTGACCGGCGTGCTGCGGGAGCTGACCGCGGCGCGCAAGCACCGCACGGAGTCGGAGCGGCTGGTGGAATCACTGACACCGCGGGAGCGTGAGGTGCTGCGCTGCATGGTCGCCGGGCTCGGGCGCAAGGCGGTCGCCGAGCGGCTGTTCCTGTCGCCGCACACCGTCCGCACGCACATGCAGAACGTGCTGGGCAAGCTCGGGGTGCACTCGACGCTGGCCGCGGTTGCGCTTGCGCGGCGGGCGGGGGTGGGGCCCGTGGACCTCGAGGCCGCCAGCTGACCGGCCCCCGGGCTTCTCGCCCGGTTCCCCGCGCCCCTGAACAGATCGGCGTCTGCCTCGCGGGGGGCTCGTTGCTGTCCGACGGACCGTGGGGGCTGGTCGCGCAGTTCCCCGCGCCCCTGGAAGGACCGGTCTCGTTGTCGGCTGACGGCCGGTGGGGGCTGGTCGCGCAGTTCCTCGCGCCCCTGGACAGATCCGCGTCTGCCTCGCGAGGCTCGTTGCTATTCGATGGACCGGTGGGGCTTCTCGCGCAGTTCCTCGCGCCCCTGGACAGATCCGCGTCTGCCTCGCGAGGCTCGTTGCTGTTCGACGGACCGTGGGGCTTCTCGCGCAGTTCCCCGCGCCCCTGAAGCGAGCTTCGCTCGCCCAGGGGCGCGCCGGAGGGAAGGCTGCGCGCAGCGCATGTCTTAGGGGCGCGGGGAACTGCGCGGGAAGCCCCGCCGGGCTTCGGTCGGCGACGACGCCGGGGTGCCGGTCAGCCGGGGATGTTGTCGAACGGGGCCGTCAGCTGGCGGAGCAGGGACGCCAGTTCGGCCCGGTCCCCTCGGGAGAGCTCCGCCAGGATCGCCCGCTCCTGCGCGAGCAGCCCCGCGAGGGCCTGGTCCGCGCGGTCCCGGCCCTCGCCGGTGAGGCGGACCAGGACGCCACGGCGGTCGCTGGGGTCCGGGAGGCGCTCGACGAG
The DNA here is from genome assembly GCF_010548525.1 of Streptomyces sp. SID14478. GTDB lineage: Bacteria > Actinomycetota > Actinomycetes > Streptomycetales > Streptomycetaceae > Streptomyces. The sequence continues at coordinate 16,529 of NZ_JAAGMG010000213.1, read as the reverse complement.
GCCCTTCTTGGTGAGGCGGTCGATGCGGTTGGTCATCGTGCCGGACGTGACCAGGGTCTGCGTGAGCAACTGCCCGGGAGAGAGCTGGTACGGGGCGCCCGCGCGGCGCAGTGACGTCAGGACGTCGAACTCCCACGGCTCCAGCTGGTGCTCGGAGAACGCGAGACGGCGGGCACGGTCGAGATGGCGCGCCAGCCTGCTGACCCGACTGAGCACCTCAAGGGGCTCCACGTCGAGGTCGGGGCGCTCCCGGCGCCACGCTGCGACCAGACGGTCGACCTCGTCCTCCATGACGATCAGTGTAGGGGGTGTGTCGACATGAAGTCTCTTGATATCGACTTTCTTGACATCGAGATACTGTCGTGGCGATCCTGGAACCATGACGACGACGCCCCCGCCCACCTGGGACCCGCAGCAGTACCTCCGCCACGCCGACCACCGCGGCCGCCCCTACCGGGACCTGCTCGCCCGCGTCCCCGCCCTGCCCCACCAGGCCCCCCGCATCGCCGACCTGGGCTGCGGCCCGGGCAACGTCACGACGCTGCTCGCCGAGCGCTGGCCCGACGCCACCATCACCGGGTACGACAACTCGCCCGAGATGCTGGAGCGGGCCGCGGAACACGCCGGGCCCACCGCGGGCGGCGGCCGCATCGACTTCGCGCCCGCCGACATGACGCGCTGGACGCCCACCGAGACGTACGACCTGATCGCCTCGAACGCGACGCTGCAATGGGTCCCCGGCCACGCCGACGCCTTCCCGCGCTGGCTGGACGCGCTCGCCCCCGGCGGCACGCTCGCCTTCCAGGTGCCGGGCAACTTCGCGGCACCCAGCCACGCCCTGATGCGCGAACTCGCCGCCTCCGCGCGGTGGAAGGACAGGCTCGACGGAGTGCTGCGGCGCCCGTCGCCCGTGCTGGAGCCCGCCGCCTACCTGGAACGCCTCGCGGACCTCGGCTGCACGGTGGACGCCTGGGAGACGACGTACCTGCACCTGTTGCAGGGCGCCGACCCCGTTCTGGACTGGGTGAAGGGAACCGGCCTGCGGCCCGTGCTCACCGCCCTCGCGGACGACCCGCAGGAGCGGGACGCGTTCGTGACCGCCTACCGGGACCTGCTGCGGGAGGCGTACCCGGCGACCGCGCACGGCACGGTGCTGCCGTTCCGCCGGCTCTTCGTGGTGGCGGCGAAGCCCGCGTGATCGCCGCCCTCGACCACGTCCAGCTCGCCGCGCCCCCGGGCAGCGAACCGGCCCTGCGCGGCTTCTACGTCGACGTACTCGGCATGACCGAGACCGCCAAGCCGCCCGTGCTCGCGGCGCGCGGCGGCTGCTGGTTCGAGGCCGGGGGCGCACGGCTGCACCTGGGGACCGAAGAGCCCTTCCGGCCCGCGCGAAAGGCCCACCCGGGGCTGCGCGTACGGGACATCGAGGCGTTCGCACGGCGGCTCACGGAGCACGGCGCCGACGTCACCTGGGACGACAGCCTGCCGGGGCACCGGCGCTTCTACAGCACCGACCCCGTCGGCAACCGGCTCGAATTCCTGGAGCCGTCGGGACCGAGCCCCGCGCCCCCGAAGCGGGTGCTCAGGGGCGCGGGCTCGGGCTAACTCTTGCGGTGCCCTATGAGACGGGGCTTCGGTTCGAGGCCGTCGAGGCCGTGCCAGGCCAGATTGACCAGGTGCGCGGCGACCTCCGCCTTCTTGGGCTTACGGGCGTCCAGCCACCACTGGCCCGTCAGGGCGACCATCCCGACCAGCGCCTGCGCGTACAGCGGCGCGAGCTTCGAGTCGAAGCCGCGGCCCTTGAACTCGCGGCCCAGGATGTCCTCCACCTGCGTGGCGATGTCCGAGATCAGCGAGGCGAAGGAACCCGTGGACTGCGGGATGGGGGAGTCCCGCACCAGGATGCGGAAACCGTCGGTGTACTCCTCGATGTAGTCGAGGAGCGCGAACGCGGCCTGCTCCAGCAGTTCGCGCGGGTGGCCCGCCGTCAGCGAGCCGGTGACCATGCCGAGGAGCTGGCGCATCTCCCGGTCGACGACGACCGCGTACAGGCCCTCCTTGCCGCCGAAGTGCTCGTAGACCACCGGCTTGGAGACCCCGGCCTTCGCCGCGATCTCCTCCACCGACGTGGCCTCGAAACCCTTGGCGGCGAACAGCGTGCGACCCACGTCGAGCAGTTGCTGACGTCGCTCCGCTCCCGTCATACGGGTGCGGCGCGCACGTCGCTGTTTGTTGTCTGGCCGGTCGCTGCTCGGGGTGCTTGAGTCGGTCGCCACGCTGTCCATCATGCCGGTCCGGCGCCCTCGGACTTGCGGCGGGAGGCAATGCGGTCCTTCGACGGCCAGCGCACGTCGTGCGCCCAGCCGAACTGCTCGAACCAGCGGATCAGGCGCGCGGAGGAGTCGACCTGCCCGCGCATCACCCCGTGCCGCGCCGACGTCGGGTCGGCGTGGTGCAGGTTGTGCCAGGACTCCCCGCAGGACAGCACCGCCAGCCACCACACGTTGCCGGACCGGTCACGGGACTTGAAGGGACGCTTGCCGACCGCGTGACAGATCGAGTTGATCGACCACGTGACGTGGTGCAGCAGCGCCACGCGCACCAGCGAGCCCCAGAAGAAGCCCGTGAACGCGCCCCACCACGACATCGTCGCCAGGCCGCCGATCAGCGCGGGCAGCGCGAGGGACAGCAGCGTCCAGAAGACGAACTGGCGCGAGATCGCCCGGATCGCCGGGTCCTTGATCAGATCCGGCGCGTACTTCTCCTGCGGCGTCTGCTCCTCGTCGAACATCCAGGCCATGTGCGCCCACCACAGGCCCTTCATCAGGGCCGGCACGGTCTCCCCGTAGCGCCACGGCGAGTGCGGGTCACCCTCCGCGTCGGAGAACTTGTGGTGCTTGCGGTGGTCGGCGACCCAGCGCACGAGAGGGCCCTCCACGGCCATCGAACCCGCGACGGCGAGCGCGATCCGCAACGGGCGCTTGGCCTTGAACGAGCCGTGCGTGAAGTACCGGTGGAAGCCGATCGTGATGCCGTGACAGCCGAGGTAGTAGAAGAAGACGAGCAGGCCGAGGTCGAGCCAGCTCACCCCCCAGCCCCAGGCCAGCGGCACCGCCGCGACCAGGGCCAGGAACGGTACGGCGATGAACAGCAGCAGGGTGATCTGCTCCAGCGACCCCTTCTGCTCACCGCCCAGAGTCGCCGATGGCAGCGGCGCGGACGGGCCGGACGCCTCCTGCGGGGCGTCGTCGATCACATCGGAACTGATGGCCATGGGATGTCCCCTGTGGAAGTCGAGGGTTGAGAGGGTCTGTGACGGGTCAGGAGATCCACGGAGATCCGCGGAGGTGCTCACCTACGGTTCCGTAACCTACGGCGTCGTAAGTATGGCAGCGCGTAGCCGGGCTGTACGAGGCCCCGAGCAGTGCTGCGAGCGCGGGCACATATCCTTGGAAACGGTCGGACAGCGCGGTCCGCTCTGAATCTCCACCCGGGTCTACTACCCGGTTCCCGGGGACTTCCCCTCCCAGACGAGCTTCACCACTGCAAGGAGCCGCACCTGTGAGCAGTGCCGACGAACAGACCGCTGCGACGAGCAGCAGCCCCGAGCTGCGCGCCGACATCCGCCGCCTCGGCGATCTGCTGGGCGAGACCCTCGTCCGCCAGGAGGGGCCCGAGCTCCTCGACCTCGTCGAGAAGGTCCGCCGCCTGACGCGCGAGGACGGCGAAGCCGCCGCCGAGCTGCTGCGCGGCACCGAGCTGGACACGGCCGCCAAGCTGGTCCGCGCCTTCTCCACCTACTTCCACCTGGCCAACGTCACGGAGCAGGTGCACCGTGGCCGCGAGCTGCGCGCCATGCGCGCCGCCGAGGGCGGCCTGCTGGCCCGCACCGCCGACCGCCTCAAGGACGCGGACCCGGACCACCTGCGCGAGACGGTCGAGCACCTCAACGTCCGCCCGGTCTTCACCGCCCACCCCACCGAGGCCGCCCGCCGCAGCGTCCTGAACAAGCTGCGCCGGATCGCCGAGCTCCTGGAGACCCCGGTCCTGGAGACCGACCGCCGCCGCTACGACACCCGCCTCGCCGAGAACATCGACCTGGTGTGGCAGACCGACGAGCTGCGTGTCGTGCGCCCCGAGGTCACCGACGAGTCGCGCAACGCCATCTACTACCTGGACGAGCTGCACGCCGGCGCCGTCGGCGACGTCCTGGAGGACCTCACCGCCGAACTGGAGCGCGTGGGCGTCCGCCTCCCCGAGGCCTCCCGCCCGCTCACCTTCGGCACCTGGATCGGCGGCGACCGCGACGGCAACCCGAACGTCACCCCGCAGGTGACCTGGGACGTGCTGATCCTGCAGCACGAGCACGGCATCAACGACGCGCTCGACATGATCGACGAACTGCGCGGCTTCCTGTCGAACTCCATCCGCTACACCGGCGCCACCGAGGAGCTGCTGACCTCGCTCCAGTGCGACCTGGAGCGGCTGCCGGAGATCAGCCCCCGCTACAAGCGGCTCAACGCCGAGGAGCCCTACCGGCTCAAGGCCACCGCGATCCGGCAGAAGCTGGAGAACACCAAGGACCGGCTCGCCAGGAACACCCCGCACGTCGACGGCCGTGACTACCTCGGCACCGCCGAACTGATCCACGACCTCACGCTCATCCAGACCTCGCTGCGCGAGCACCGCGGCGGCCTGTTCGCCGAAGGCCGGATGAACCGCACGATCCGGACCCTGTCCGCGTTCGGTCTGCAGCTGGCCACCATGGACGTACGCGAGCACGCCGACGCCCACCACCACGCGCTCGGCCAGCTCTTCGACCGGCTCGGCGAGGAGTCCTGGCGCTACAGCGACATGCCCCGCGAGTACCGCGGCAAGCTGCTCGCCAAGGAGCTGCGCTCGCGCCGCCCGCTGGCGCCGACCCCGGCCCCGCTGGACGCCGACGGCGAGAAGACGCTCGGCGTCTTCCACACCATCACCAAGGCGCTCGACGTGTTCGGGCCCGAGGTCATCGAGTCGTACATCATCTCGATGTGCCAGGGCGCCGACGACGTGTTCGCCGCCGCCGTGCTCGCCCGCGAGGCCGGTCTCATCGACCTGCACGCGGGCTGGGCGAAGATCGGCATCGTGCCCCTCCTGGAGACGACGGACGAGCTCAAGGCCGCCGACACGATCCTGGAGGACATGCTCTCCGACCCGTCCTACCGGCGCCTGGTCGCGCTCAACGGGGACGTGCAGGAGGTCATGCTCGGCTACTCCGACTCCTCGAAGTTCGGCGGCATCACGACGTCCCAGTGGGAGATCCACCGGGCGCAGCGCCGCCTGCGCGACGTCGCCCACCGCCACGGCGTCAGGCTCCGGCTGTTCCACGGCCGCGGCGGCACCGTCGGCCGCGGCGGCGGCCCCTCGCACGACGCGATCCTCGCCCAGCCCTGGGGAACCCTGGAAGGCGAGATCAAGGTCACCGAGCAGGGCGAGGTGATCAGCGACAAGTACCTGGTGCCGTCGCTGGCCAGGGAGAACCTCGAACTGACCGTCGCCGCGACCCTGCAGGCCTCCGCCCTGCACACCGCACCGCGCCAGTCCGACGAGGCCCTCGCCCGCTGGGACGCCGCCATGGACGTGGTCAGCGACGCCGCGCACGCCGCGTACCGCAAGCTGGTCGAGGACCCCGACCTGCCGACGTACTTCCTCGCCTCCACCCCGGTCGACCAGCTCGCCGACCTGCACCTGGGCTCGCGGCCCTCCCGCCGCCCCGGCTCCGGCGTCTCCCTCGACGGCCTGCGCGCCATCCCGTGGGTGTTCGGCTGGACCCAGTCGCGGCAGATCGTGCCCGGCTGGTTCGGCGTCGGCTCCGGCCTGAAGGCGCTGCGCGAGGCCGGACTGGACACCATGCTCGACGAGATGCACGAGCACTGGCACTTCTTCCGGAACTTCGTCTCGAACGTCGAGATGACCCTCGCCAAGACCGACCTGCGGATCGCCAGGCACTACGTCGACACGCTCGTACCGGACAACCTCAAGCACGTCTTCGCGGACATCGAGGCCGAGCACGAGCTGACCGTGGCCGAGGTGCTGCGCATCACCAAGGAGAGCGAACTCCTCGCCGCGCAGCCCGTGTTGAAGCAGACGTTCGCCATCCGCGACGCCTACCTCGACCCGATCTCCTACCTCCAGGTCGCCCTGCTCAAGCGGCAGCGCGACGCGGCCGCCGCGGGCCAGGAGCCCGACCCGACCCTGGGCCGGGCCCTGCTGCTCACGGTGAACGGCGTCGCGGCCGGACTGCGCAACACCGGCTGATCCAGAGGGCCCTAGAGGCTCAGGGCGGCGAAGGCCGCCGTCAGCAGCGCGAGACCGGCGCCTCCCGTGATCCACGCGAGGCGCCGGTTGCGCATTCCGCCCGCGATCACCACCGACGCGAGCAGCAGCGCACCGCCCAAGGGCACCCACGCGTGCAGGAACCCGGCGGTACCCGCCCGCACCGCCCGCACCGAACTGGGCTTGAGGACCACGGGGAAACGGGCACCCTTCTTCTCCCCGATCGAGCGGTCGACCGTCACGCGCGCGTGCCGCACGGCGGTGGCGGAGGTCGGCGAGAAGGAGCCGGTGCAGGAGTCGTCCGTGCACCGCGCCACCGTCATCTCACCCCGCTCACGGCCCTTGGGGAACATGACGTGCTGGGCCGAGCCCCACGACGCCCAGAAGCCGGCGACCAGCAACAGCGCGGCGAGCGCCCCCGCCGCGAGCTGCCGGACGACCGGCACCGAAGAAGACATGGCCGGGATCCTTGGCCATGACCCGGCGCACGGTCAACTCCCGCCGCCGGTATGTCCGTACAGGTCAGGAGTTGTTCGGGCAGGAGCCGTGAGTCAGGAGTTGTACGTGGACTGCGCGCGCTCCAGGCCTTCGAGGACGAGCGCCTCCACCGCGTCGGCGGCCCGGTCCACGAAGTAGTCCAGCTCCTTGCGCTCCGCCGACGAGAAGTCCTTCAGGACGAAGTCCGCGACCTGCATCCGCCCCGGCGGCCTGCCGATGCCGAACCGCACCCGGTGGTAGTCCGGCCCCATGGCCTTCGTCATCGACTTCAGACCGTTGTGCCCGTTGTCGCCGCCGCCCAGCTTCAGGCGCAGCACCCCGTAGTCGATGTCCAACTCGTCGTGCACCGCCACGATGCGCTCGGTGGGCACCTTGTAGAAGTCACGCAGAGCGGTCACCGGGCCGCCCGAGACGTTCATGTACGACATCGGCTTCGCGAGGATCACCCGACGGTTCGCAGGTCCCGGCGGACCGATCCGGCCCTCCACCAGTTGGGCCTGCCCCTTGGTCGCGCGCTTGAACTTGGCGCCCATCCGCCGCGCGAGGAGATCGGCCACCATGAAGCCGACGTTGTGCCGGTTCATCGCGTACTCGGGACCGGGGTTGCCCAGCCCGGCGATCAGCCAGGGGGCGTTGTCGTCGGACATGCACAATCCTCACGCGCGTACGTACGGGACGTCGGTACAGGTACACCTGGATACAGCGGTACGGGGTGGCAGGCCGTGCCCGCCACCCCGTACAACAGCTCACAGACCGAAGGCTCAGGCCTCCGCGGCCTCGTCACCCTCGGCGTCGGCCGGGGCCTCCTCGGCCTGCGCGGCCAGGACCTGCAGCACGACGGCGTCGGCGTCGGTGGCCAGCGTGGTGCCGGACGGCAGCGTGATGTCCTTGGCGTGGACGGCGTCACCGGCGTCGAGGCCCGCGATGGAGACGGTGACCGACTCCGGGATGTGCGTGGCCTCGGTCTCGACCGACAGCGTGTTCAGGACGTGCTCGAGCAGGTTGGCACCGGCGGCCAGCTCGCCCTCGGTGAGGACCGGGAGCTCGACGGTGACCTTCTCGCCGCTCTTCACGAGGAGCAGGTCGACGTGCTCCAGGAAGCCCTTCAGCGGGTCGCGCTGCACGGCCTTCGGGATCGCCAGCTGGGTCTTGCCGTCGAGGGCGAGGGCCAGCAGGACGTTCGGGGTGCGCAGGGCGAGCGTGAGCTCGTGGCCCGGCAGCGTGACGTGGATCGGGTCACCGCCGTGACCGTAGACGACACCGGGAACCTTGTTCTCGCGGCGGATGCGGCGGGCGGCGCCCTTGCCGAACTCGGAACGGGTCTCAGCGGCGAGCTTGACCTCGGACATGTGCTCTCAACTCCTCGTAGAACTAGGGAAACCCTGAAAAGGGCTGGTCACCCGGCCACGAACGGCCTGCTACGAAGAGCGCGTCGATAACGGACAGCCACACACGAAAGTGCGGCCTCCCTCGCCGAGCAACTTCAACAGATTACCCGGAGAGGAAGGCCGCACCCAAATGGATCTTTACGCTTCGCCCTCGAAGAGGCTGGTGACCGAACCGTCCTCGAAGACCTCGCGCACCGCGGAGGCGATCGTCGGGGCGATCGACAGGACCGTGATCTTGTCGAGCTCCAGCTCGTTCGGCGTCGGCAGCGTGTTCGTGAAGACGAACTCACTGACCTTCGAGTTCTTCAGCCGGTCCGCCGCCGGGCCCGAAAGGACACCGTGCGTCGCCGTCACGATGACGTCCTCGGCGCCGTGCGCGAACAGGGCGTCCGCGGCGGCGCAGATCGTGCCACCCGTGTCGATCATGTCGTCGACCAGGACACAGACACGGCCCTTCACGTCACCGACGACCTCGTGCACGGTGACCTGGTTGGCCACGTCCTTGTCGCGGCGCTTGTGCACGATCGCCAGCGGGGCGCCCAGACGGTCGCACCAGCGGTCGGCGACGCGCACCCGGCCGGCGTCGGGGGAGACCACCGTCAGCTTGTTGCGGTCGACCTTCGCGCCCACGTAGTCCGCCAGGATCGGCAGCGCGAACAGGTGGTCCACCGGACCGTCGAAGAAGCCCTGGATCTGGTCGGTGTGCAGGTCGACCGTCAGGATCCGGTCGGCGCCCGCGGTCTTCATCAGATCCGCGATCAGACGCGCCGAGATGGGTTCACGTCCGCGGTGCTTCTTGTCCTGCCGCGCGTAACCGTAGAACGGCACGATGACGGTGATGGAGCGGGCCGACGCACGCTTCAGCGCGTCGATCATGATCAGCTGCTCCATGATCCACTTGTTGATCGGAGCCGTGTGGCTCTGGATCAGGAAGCAGTCGGCGCCACGGGCGGACTCCTGGTAGCGGACATAGATCTCACCGTTGGCGAAATCGAAAGCCTTGGTCGGAACGATCCCGACACCGAGCTGGTGCGCGATCTCCTCCGCAAGCTCGGGGTGGGCGCGGCCAGAGAAGAACATCATCTTCTTCTCGCCCTGCGTCTTAAGCCCGGTCACAGCACTAGTCTCCTCAGACGAGTTCGTCCGCCGCAGCTGCCCGCGCGTCCCTATAGCAGCGAGCCAGGCGAATCGTGAGCATCTATCACGGTACGCCGTGTCGGACGCACCTGTTTCCGGTCAGCCCTCGCTGCCCGGCTCCCGCGTGGTCGCCTCGGCCGCCTTCGCGGCCGCGCTCCCCGGGCGCTTGCGCGCCACCCAACCCTCGATATTCCTTTGCTGGCCCCGGGCGACGGCCAGCGAACCGGCCGGTACGTCCTTCGTGATGACGGAGCCCGCGGCGGTGTACGCACCGTCCCCGACCGTGACAGGCGCCACAAACATGTTGTCCGAACCGGTGCGGCAGTGCGACCCGATCGTGGAGTGGTGCTTGTCCTTGCCGTCGTAGTTCACGAAGACACTGGCGGCACCGATGTTGGTGAAGTCGCCGATCGTCGCGTCGCCCACGTAGGACAGGTGCGGCACCTTCGTGCCCTCGCCGATCGTCGCGTTCTTCGTCTCGACGTACGTACCGACCTTGGACTTGAGCCCGAGGCGGGTGCCGGGGCGCAGGTACGCGAACGGCCCCACGGACGCCTGCGGCCCGATCTCGGCGCTGACGGCCACGGTGTTGTCCACGCGCGCGCCGGCGCCGACCGTCGTGTCGGTCAGGCGGGTGTTCGGGCCGACGACCGCGCCCTCGCCGAGGTGGGTCGCGCCGTGCAGCTGCGTGCCGGGCAGGATCGTCGCGTCCCGCTCGAAGGTCACGCTCACGTCGATGAAGGTGCTCGTCGGGTCGACGACGCTCACCCCGTCGAGCATGGCCCGCTCCAGCAGCCGGTCGTTCAGGATCCGGCCCGCCTGGGCCAGCTGTACGCGGTTGTTGATCCCGGCGATCTCGCGGTGGTCCCGGGCCACGGAGGCGCCGACCCGGTACCCCGCCTCGCGCAGGATGCCGAGCACGTCGGTGAGGTACTCCTCGCCCTGGCTGTTGTCCGTACGCACCTTCTTCAGGGCGTCGGCCAGCAGGCGGCCGTCGAACGCGAAGACGCCCGAGTTGATCTCGGTGATCGCGCGCTGGGCCTCGGTGGCGTCCTTGTGCTCGACGATCGCGGTCACGGCGCCGGAGTCGGTGTTGCGCACGATGCGGCCGTAGCCGGTGGCGTCGGGGACGTCGGCGGTGAGGACGGTCACCGCGTTCCCGTCGGCGGTGTGCGTGGCGGCCAGGTCCTGGAGCGTCCCGCCGGTGAGCAGCGGGGTGTCCCCGCACACGACGATCACGGTGCCGTCGAGAGCGGCGTCCGTGTCGTCGGCGTACAGCCCGTCGAGGCCCATGCGCACCGCGTGGCCCGTGCCGTTCTGTTCGGCCTGCACGGCGGTACGTGCCCCGGGGTCGACGGCGGTCACGTGAGCGGCGACCTTCTCGCGCTCGTGGCCCACCACGACGACGAGCTGTTCGGGGTTCAACTCCCGTGCGGCGGCCAGCACGTGACCGACCAGCGAGCGGCCGCAGAGGTCGTGCAGGACTTTCGGAGTGGCCGACTTCATACGGGTGCCCTCACCCGCTGCGAGAACGACGACGGCGGCCGGGTGATTGGCGCTCACGGGGGTGCCCTTCGGCTTCGGATGCTTCGTGGGGTGGACATCCGCAGGATACCGGGGGGTTCTGGCGTGGAAATGAGAGTGGGGCCCGACCGTCGCCGGCCGGGCCCCGCAGTGACGCTCCCGAGGAAGGAATCGAACCCTCATTCAATGGACCAAAACCATTTGTCCTGCCATTAGACGACTCGGGATGGCATGTGCTCTGTGTCCGATTCTCTCGGGCAGCGGTGAGCGTGGCCCCCACTATGCCGTACCAGGAGCCTTCGACGCGACGGTACAACTCTGCGCCCCCGGGCACCTAGACGGCCGGACAACCGTGGTACCCGTCCGAAGTGTTCAGCCGGGTGGTCTTCGGGCTGTGCTTCTTGCGCCGACCCGGCTCCAGCTGGATCCGGTCGCAGGTCAGTCGAAGTCGTCGTACCTGCCTGTGGCATGCGTCATAGGCACAGGCTCTGGTGGAAGTCGTCATTCCGGGTGGAAACCCGTGGGGGCCAGCAGTTCGAGTGATACCCGGTGGTTTCGGCTTCGTTCGAATCCGGGGTGTGGTGTAGGCCAGTCCCCAAAACTCGCCGGAAATGGGGCGGGGTGCGCCCGTAGGCTGGGAGGTATGACCACGACGGGGGAAGTTCACCGAGCGGCCGGGGGGCCGTGGTGGTGGGAGCGGCGGCGCAGTGCCGTGCTGGATGTGGGGCTCGCGGCGGCGTCCGCCGTGGAGTGCGCGTTCGAAGGGGTGCCGTTCGCTCACAAGGCCGGGCTGCCGGCTTCTGTAGGGATCGTTTTCGGGGTGCTGACCGGTGCGACGCTGCTGCTGCGGCGGCGCTGGCCGATCGCCGTGGTGCTGGTGTCGGTGGCGGTGACGCCGGCCCAGATGGGCATCATGCTCACGGTCGTCGCGCTGTACTCGCTGGCGGCGTCGGAGATGCCGCGGCGGATCATCGGGGCGCTGGCGGGGATGTCGTTCGCGGGGACGCTGATCGTCTCGGTGGTCCGGGCGCAGCAGGACATGATGAACAGCGACCGGTTCCAGATCGGCGGCTGGTTCGTCCCGTTCGTCGCGATCACCACGTCCCTGGGGGTGACGGCGCCGCCGTTGCTGCTCGGTATGTACGTGGGTGCGCGGCGCCGTCTGATGGAGAGCCTGCAGGAGCGCAACGAGTCGTTGGAGCGGGAGCTGTCCCTGCTCGCGGAGCGGGCCGAGGAGCGGGCCGAGTGGGCGCGGGGCGAGGAGCGCACCCGTATCGCGCGGGAGATGCACGACGTGGTGGCCCACCGGGTGTCGTTGATGGTCGTGCATGCGGCGGCGTTGCAGGCGGTGGCCAGGAAGGACGCCGAGAAGGCGGTGCGCAACGCGGCGCTGGTGGGTGACATGGGCCGGCAGGCGCTCACGGAGCTGCGGGAGATGCTGGGGGTGCTGCGGGCCGGTGATCCGGTGCCGGAGCGCGGCCGGGGCGAGGGGGCGTTGCCGCTGGCGGCGGTGGGCGCGGCGGCGGCCGCGGCGGCGTCTCGTGCCGAGGCGGAGGTGGGCGCTACCGAGGGTGGTCCGTGTCTGGCGGATCTGGACGAGTTGGTGGGGCAGTCCCGGGAGGCCGGGATGGTGGTGGAGATGACGGTCGAGGGGGAGTCGCGCGGGTATGTCGCGGTCGTGGAGCAGACCGCGTACCGGGTGGTGCAGGAGGCGCTGACGAACGTGCACAAGCACGCGGCGGGTGCGAAGACGTACGTGCGCCTCGCGCATCGTGGGGCGGAGGTGGCGATGCAGGTGGAGAACGAGTCGCCGCCGGTGCCGTCGGCGGCTTCGGCGGCCGGTCTTCCCTCGGGTGGCAACGGGCTGATCGGGATGAAGGAGCGGGTGGCCGGTCTCGGGGGAGTGTTCGTGGCCGGGCCGACGGATGCGGGTGGTTATCGGGTGTCGGCGGTGCTGCCCGCGGCGTAGCTCCGCTGGGGGGTCGTTGCCGGGTGCGCCGCCGTCGTGGTTGGTCGCGCCGTTCCCCGCGCCCCTGACATGCAGGCGCTGCACTCCGCGTTTCCCCGATGAGATGCCGCACGACGTGCGCGTCTCAGGGGCACGGGGAACGGCGCGAGAAGCCCACCGGCCGGCAGCCGACAGCTGAAGCGGCGGCGTTACGGCGACGGCTGCAGGCGGATCGGCTGGACGCCGGTGACCAGCGTTTCCAGCGCTTGGTCGATGCCGGGGCCGAGGTACCAGTCGCCGCTGTGGTCGAGGGCGTAGACGCGGCCCTCCGTGTCGATGGCGAGCAGTGCCTCGGTGCCGGACTCGGCGCCGAGCGGGCACACCTCCGTGTCGAGAGCGCGACCGAGGTCGCCGAGGGTGCGGGCCATGTGGAGGCCGTGCAGCGGGTCGAGGTGGGGCTGGGAGGGGGCTATCTGGCGGCCCGGTCCGGTGGGGGTGAGGTGGAGGCCGCCGAACTCCGCCCAGGCCTCGACGGCCGCCGGGAAGACGGCGTGCCGGTGGCCGGCGGGGGAGACGTGGGTGCGCAGGGCGTCGGCCCAGAACTCGGCCTGCTTGATGTCCCAGCGGCCGGGCTGCCAGCCGGCGGCGCGCAGCGCGGCGTCGACGCCCACGGTGAAGCGGGTGGTCGAGGTGCGGTCCGATGAGGGCGGATGGGGCATCAGCGGTCGGCCTCGTGCTCGGCGGTGTCGGTGGTGGGATCGACGACGTGTACGCCGAAGTGGGCGGTGAGCGCGGCGCAGGCGCGGCAGGGCCGGGCGAAGCCGCCGTGCAGCGGGTCGCCGTCCTCGCGGATGCGGCGGGTGGTCAGCTTGGCGTGCTTGAGGGCCTTGCGGGCCTCGCTGATGGTCATGGGTCTGCGCCGGGCGCGCTTGGACTTCTCGGTGCGCTCCGCGTCGGCGGCGTCGAGCCGGCGCGAGACGAGGATGGTCTCGGCGCAGCGGCCGGTGAACCTGTCGCGCTGCGCGCTGGTCAGCGTGTCCAGGAAGTCCTGTACCAACGGGTGCAGGGCGGGCGTCTGTTCGCCTCGGGCCGCGGTGGACGTGAGTGTGCTGCCGCGCACGGAGAGCGCGGCGGCGACGGCGGGCAGGATGCCGTCGCGGCGCCCGCGCAGCACCGGGACGTCCGCGGAATCGGTGGTGCTCCAGCCGACGCGTGGGTCATTGCCGGACGTCGTGTCCGTGGGCGCTGATGGCTCTGCGGTACCGGTGTTCATGTGGTGCTTCCCCTCCTGCAATCCCCCAGGTTGCCTGCACAGACTGTCAAATGGGGCGGGTGGTGCGGAAGCCGGTACCCGTCGACACGCCCGATCGTCACGGGGTGGTGACAGGGGGGTGACTGCTGGTCATGGAACCGGAGGGCCGGTGACCGGTGTCGTACAACCGCATAGGCTGTGACGACCAAGGAACACCAGAACCGTCGACAGCGCCGCAGGGGGCAACCGCCATGACGACAGGTCGGCTCGGGCAGCAGACCGCGCCGCCGAACGCGGCCTATGCCGGGCAGGTAGTGAACTTCCCGGATCCGGTCCGCGCCGCCAGGCATCCCAGAGGGGTGCGGGTGGACGGCGAGGGCTATCCGGACTTCTCCGCGTACGCGCGTGCGGCTGCGGAGATCGCGGAGCCGCCCGAGGGCTTCGGCGTCGACGAGCTGCGGCTGACGGACTACGTGTCGGCGAACGCGGCGCTGGCCGCTTCGGGGCACGAGCTGTGGGACACGATCCCCTCGGTGGCGACGCCGCACGGCTGGACCTGGCACCACGTCCGCGGCTCGCGCCGCCTGGAGCTGGTGCCCGTCGAGGTGAAGGCGTTGCTGCGCCACCACGGCGGACTCGCGACGACGGCCGTGGACCAGCACAAGCGCGGCACGCGCCCGCTGCAGGACACCCGGCCCGCGCACTTCGGTCTGCCCAAGTCGGGTGTGGCGGTGACCGAGGCCCAAGTGCTCGGTGTAGAAGAGGACTTGGGGTACCGGCTGCCGGGCGCCTACCGCTCGTTCCTGAAGGCGGGCGGCGGGTGCGCGCCCGTGGGGGCGGCGCTCGACGCCGAGCTGGGCCTCCTGGTCGACCAGCCGTTCTTCACGGTGCGCGACGAGGCCGCGGTCAACGACGTCGTGTACGCCAACAAGTGCCTGCGCGACCACCTGACCAAGGACTACCTCGGCGTGGGCTTCGTGCAGGGCGGGATCCTCGCCGTGAAGGTGCGCGGCGAGGCGACCGGGTCCGTGTGGTTCTGCGCCTACGACGACGCGCGCGACGGCGGTGACACGGCCGGCTGGTCGGTGGCCGAGCGCGTGGAGCGGCTGCTGCTGCCCGCGGGCGACGACTTCGACGTGTTCCTGTCCCGACTTGCCGGTAATCCGCCGGAGTTGGAGACGGTGGCGAACCTGATGGTGGACGGCGGCTTCGCGAGCGCCGTCCCGACGGTCTCGGACGAGGGGTGAAGGTCCGATGGTGACGTTCGCGCAGGCGCAGGAGCGCGCCGAGGAATGGATCAACGGGGAAGTGCCCGCGTACCAGCACCGTGAGGTGCGGGTGCGCGAGTTCGAGCTGGGCTTCGTGGTGTGGGCGGAGGACCGGGAGACCGGCCCGGTGTCCGACGGCGGCCGCCAGCGGCTCGTCATCGCACGTGACAGCGGCGAGGCGACGCTGTGGCCCTCGCTGCCCGTGGGCGAGGTGATCCGGCGGTACGAGGAGGAGTACGGCCTGCCGGACGCGCCCGCGGCGCCCGCGGCGGCGCAGCCCCCGGAGCGGGTCGATCTGAACCAGACGTCGTTCCTGCTCAGCCCGCCGCAGTGGCTGCAGGACGCGGCGGACAAGCTGGGCATCCCCGACCGCCGTGCGACGCCGGCCGCGGAGCCCGCGCCCGCGGCGTCCTCGGCATCTTCGCCGAGCGCGCCCGAGGGGGCGACGCCCTGGGCCGGTACGGACACGAACGGCGTCGGTGACGAGGAGGACCGGTCGGTGCCGCTGCCCGAGACGGTGTTCTCGCCGCAGCTGGCCGAGGAGACGCCCCCGCCCGGTGTCCTGCCCGACGCGAAGACCGCTCTGATCTCGGGCGGCAGCCAGCTCCCGCCGACGGCGGTGGCCCGCGCGCTCGACGAGACGCCCGCGCCCGCGCCGTCGTACGGGTACCCGCAGGGGCCTGGTGGACCTGGTGGGCAGGTCGGCCCCAACACCCCGCCGCCCCCGGCGAGTTCCACGCCGGCACCGGCACCGGCACCGGCACCGGCACCGGCACCCGCACCGCCCGCGCCGTCGCCTTCTTCGTACGGGTACCCGCAGGGGCCTGGTGGTCCTGGTGGGCAGGCTGGCCCCAACACCCCGCCGCCCCCGGCGAGTTCCGCGCCGGCACCGGCACCGGCACCGGCACCGGCACCGACGCCCGCACCGTCGCCTTCTTCGTACGGCTACCCGCAAGGCCCCGGCGGTCCTGGTGGGCCGGTCGGTCCCAACACCCCGCCGCCCCCGGCGAGTTCCACGCCGGCACCGACCCCGGCCCCGCCGTCGCCTTCCTCGTACGGCTACCCGCAGGGTCCGGGTGGGGCCGGTAACACCCCGCCGCCTCCCGGGAGTTGCACGCCTCCGCCCGCTCCGCCCGCGCCGCAGTACGGCTATCCGCAGGCGCCCGGCGGGCCCTCCACTCCGCCGCCCCCGGCCG
>NZ_JAAGMG010000174.1 GCF_010548525.1 Streptomyces sp. SID14478 | reverse complement strand
GTCCGGGGTCTTCGCCGGCGGTGCGGGCAGCGCGCAGTCGTAGGCGATCTCCGCGGTGGGCTGCCTTTCGTCCGCGTGCGAGCCCGGGCCCGAGAGCACGCCCGCGGCGAGCACGACCGCGGCGATCGGAGCCGCCCGCAGCGAGCGCGCGAGGCCGCTCCGTCCGTCCTGTCGCCGTTGCGCTGTCATCTGCCGACCTCCACTGAGCGGTGCTGCCCGGCCGCGCCCTGGACGCGACCGGGCCCGCCGCCGGTGACCGACCGGCGGCGGGCTGAACGGGACGGATCAGAACGTCACGGCGTCACGGCGAGGAGACGACCGGGGTCTGGTCCAGGACGTAGTCGCCGACGAAGTCCGCGTGGTCGCCCTCGTTGATGAGGCCGAGGCAGCTGGCGCCGGCCTGCGCCGCCAGGCTGCCGCCGCCGGTCACGTGCAGCGTGTGGGTGCTGTTCTGGTAGTAGCCCTCCACCGTGCCGGAGAACGTGGCGTCACAGCCGATCCCGGTGATGGTGGCGCTGATGCCGCCGATGGTGCCGTGTGCCTCGTCGGTGCCGCTCATGTTGTCGAGGTTGATCGACCAGGGCAGCGTGCCGGGCGTCACGTCGAAGCCGATGCCCGCCACGTTGCAGTTGTTGAAGGAGATGTTGCTGACGGTCCCGATGCCGGCGCCGGCGAGCCCGGAGCCGTTCTTGATCGTTCCCGATGCGTCGGAGGAGTCGCACTGGAGCTGCGTCGCGGGCACCGAGAGGGTCGGGTTGACCGCTTCGGCCGTGTAGGCGCCGCCCCCGGTCACGGTGAACGTGGCCAGCGCGCCGGCCGAGGCCTGGGTGACGGACAGACCGAGTGCCGCGCCGAGCGCGACGGTGGCGAATGCGGTGTTGCGGGCAAGTCTGCGCACGAGAGATCCCTCCAGGGATAATGGCGTACGAGATGGAATGCGCCGCCCGGCAGGGGCAGGGCGGGCTACGGCTCAACTCCATGCGGACAACGCGGATTTGGGGGAGCATCGGCTGTCCGTCGCCTTCGAGAGGGACGTTACGAGCTAGTAACCACGGCTCGCAATGGAGTGGCGCGATATTCCTCGCCGAGCGGAGAACTCGCCGGTTTTCTTGTCGGTGGGTGCGCAAAGGCGAGACCGGTTCTTGTCGCCGGGTGAGGACTTTGAGCGGTACGCAGGGAATTAGTCATCCGCTGAGCAAGTCGGGCGGCACTCTGCTCACTCCCCGATAAACGCGCGAGTAGTGGAAATCCTGTCAACGAGGCCATTGCCGCCGGAGGTTTCCCGCCAGTAACGTCCGGGACGCCTCATATCTCCTCCTGCCTCCCCGACCCTGCGAAGGGAAATTCGCCATGCCTTCTCTCAGACGCGCCTCGGTGCTGCTCGCGACGACGGCCCTGGTCACGCTGGCGTCCGTGGCCCCGTCCTCGGCGGCCACCGAACTGAACGGCTCCTGGGCGCCGTTCACCCGCTGCCCCGTCGACGACCCCGCCATGCTGGCCGCCGACGGCCGGGCCGACATCGCGATCTGCATCGCCTCCAGCTCGGTGAGCGGTTCCATCAAGCTGGGCAACACGCAGGTGCCCACGGGCCGCACCGACCTCCAGGCGGGCGTCCTCACGCATGCGGACGGCACGACCACCGTCGTGTCGCCCGCGGGCGGCGCGCTCGTCGCGGACCCGGCCCAACTGCCGGGCGGGCTGCTCGGGCTGATGTGCCCGGGCGACAACATCCCCGTCATCAGCGACCTCTGCGCGAAGATCACGAGCGCCGACCTCAACCGGGTCGACGCCACCATCGAATCGGTCAACACACCCAGCGAGTTCCAGCTCCTCGCGGGGGTGGTGCAGGGCAAGCCGATCATCGCCCTCCCCGTGCGCATCAAGCTGGACAACCCGCTCCTCGGGAGCAAGTGCTACATCGGCTCCGCCGCGGACCCGATCGTGCTGCGGCCGCAGAACACCACGGCTCCGGCGGTCAAGACGCAGCGCTTCGACCCCGACGGCACCGCCAACACGGCAGGTGTGATGGGGCAGATCAGCGCCCTCGGCGCCACCCAGGGCGACGCGACGTACACCGCCCCGGGCGCCAACGGGTGCGGGCTGTTCGGCGCCCTGGACTGGGCCGTGAACCTGAAGACGGGGCTGCCGGCCGGCTCCGGGACCAACAACGTCGTGCTCAACAACACGTCCACGTACGTCGCTGCGTTCTCCAGCCCGTCGTCGGCGGTGCCCAACGAGGGCGCCCTGCTGTCCCAGTACTGGCACGCGGGGGTGAAGTGACGATGGCGCGGGGGACCTTGCGGCGCCTTGCGGCCGTCGGGGCCGCGCTGGCCGCGGCGTGCGGGCTGTCGGCGACGTCGGCGTCGGCCACCGCGGGCGGCGGATGGACCGTGTCGCCGGGCGGCGCCTTCCGCGCGGCCGCGCAGAGCGATTACTTCCTCACGACGACGGCCAACGTGGTCTGGTGCACCTCCTCGGAGATCACCGGGACCTTCGCGTCGGGCACGGGGGCGTCCGGCGCGGACGTCGGCGAGATCACGGGGGCCGAGTTCACCGACTGCGCGACGGGGGCGCCCCACACGGCGGTCTCGTTCACCGGCAACGCGAGTGCGGCGCACCCGTGGAAGCTGAGCGTCGTGGGGCCGGATCCCGACGACGCGCACCGCGTCGTGCTGCGGATCTCCGGGGTCTCGCTGTCGCTGCGCGGCCTCGACCCGGCCCTGCCCTGCGCGGTGGACTTCGGGGGACCGGACGCCGACGGCGACGGGACGCAGGACGGCGGCACGGCGACGGCGTACTACGACAACCGGACGGGCGTCATGGCCCTCGACTCCGGAGCGAGCCAACTGGTTACGACGAGCGCGACGACGTGCGACGGCGCGCTCTTCTTCCCCCGCCAGGCCGGCTACTGGATGGCGGGCAGGTACCACGACGGCTACCACCTGGACGTGCCGCGGACGATCACGCCCACGCCCTGAACCGCTTTGTCATCCGCAAACAAAACACCCGGTCGAATTCATACTGCACTGACAAGAAAAGGCGGACCGCTCGCGGTCTGCCGGAAACTTGGCCGAACGGTATTGCCGGGCAAGGTTACTCGGCCGTAACGTCAAATCCGCGGCCGCTTGGCTCCACGTCGACAACCCCGGTCGACCTGGAGTTCCAACGGGGAAAGTTCGGCCCGATCCCTCCTTCCGGGACGGATTCCCCGAGGGCGGGGCCCTGTGAATCCGACCCCCCGGAGACGCGGGCCCCGCCCGGTTCCCCCCATGCGATTGCTCGTCCGGTGACAAAGAATTCCCGCCGGTTTGTCAGTCGGTGACAAAAGCGGGGCGGGCAGGCGGAATTACCTGCCGCACCGCTTGTCTCAGCAGTGACAAACCACTTAACGTGCGCTCCCCGGCGCACATGAGCGCTTGCTGGAGGTGACATGGGAATCGAAGTAAAGGTCGAGGGCCTCACCAAGTCCTTTGGCAAGCAACAGATCTGGCAGGACGTCAGCCTCACCCTGCCCGCCGGCGAGGTGAGCGTCATGCTCGGACCGTCCGGCACCGGCAAGACCGTCTTCCTGAAGTCGTTGATCGGGCTGCTCAAGCCCGAGCGGGGACGCGTGCTGGTCGACGGCGTCGACATGGCGCGCAGCCCCGAGCGGGACGTCATGGAGGCCAGGAAGCTGTTCGGGCTGATGTTCCAGGACGGCGCCCTGTTCGGCTCGATGAACCTCTTCGACAACATCGCCTTCCCGCTGCGCGAGCACACGAAGAAGAAGGAGTCGGAGATCCGCCGCATCGTGATGGAGCGGATCGACGTCGTCGGACTCCTCGGCGCCGAGGGGAAGTTGCCCGGCGAGATCAGCGGCGGCATGCGCAAACGGGCCGGCCTGGCCCGCGCCCTCGTCCTCGACCCGCAGATCATCCTCTGCGACGAGCCGGACTCCGGCCTCGACCCCGTGCGCACGGCGTTCATATCGCAACTGCTCATCGACCTCAACACGCAGATCGACGCGACGATGCTCATCGTCACCCACAACCTCGACATCGCGGCGACCGTCCCCGACAACATGGGGATGCTGTTCCGGCGCAACCTCGTCACCTTCGGGCCACGGGAAGTCCTGCTGACCAGCCGGGAACCGGTCATCGCCCAGTTCCTCACCGCCAGCAAGATCGGACCCATCGGCATGTCCGAGGAGAAGGACGCGGCGACGCTGGCCGCCGAGGCCGAGCAGAACGGCGGGCTCCTGGTCGCCCCGCGCGAGATCGTGCCGCAGCTGGACCCCTCGCCGGGACTCGGCGAGCGCAAGGCCGTGGCCCGGCGGCGGGCCCGGGTGCTCAGCATGCTGGACACGCTGCCCGACTCGGCGCGGGACGCGATCCGCGCCACCTACGCCCTGGAGCCGACCGCGGTGCTGCCCCGGGCCGGGGGTGCGCTGTGACCCGTCAAGCCCCTCCGGCGATCGAGGAGCGGGGGCCGGGGCGTCGCCCCGGGGCCCTGCTCTGTCGCGCGTTGCCTTCCCGTCGCCGGGTGCGGCTCTCGTCGTGGCCGGTCGCGCAGGTCCCCGCGCCCCTTGCGGGGCGCATATCTGGCGGGGGTGTCCTATGAGCCTCGACGAGCGGTCCGCGGCGCCGACTCCGCCTCCGCCTCCGCCTCCCGGCGAAGGGGCCCGGGCTGCGGGGCCGGGCCCCGGACCCCGCTCCTCAAGCGCCGGAGGGGCCGGGATCCTGCTCGCCCCCCTCCGGCAGACCGGGCAGTTGTTCGCGCTCGCTGTCGCCGTCGCCCGCGCCGTCTTCCGCCGGCCGTTCCAGTTCCGCGAGTTCGTCGAGCAGTTCTGGTTCATCGCCAGCGTCACCATCTTGCCGGCGGCCCTGGTGTCCATCCCGTTCGGCGCCGTCATCGCGCTCCAAGTCGGCTCGCTCACCCAGCAGTTGGGGGCGCAGTCCTTCACCGGCGGCGCCAGCGTCCTCGCCGTCATCCAGCAGGCCAGTCCGCTCATCGTCGCCCTGCTCATCGCGGGCGCCGGCGGCTCCGCCATCTGCGCCGACCTCGGCTCCCGCAAGATCCGCGAGGAGCTCGACGCCATGACCGTCATGGGCGTCTCGCCCGTGCAGCGCCTCGTCGTACCGCGCGTGCTCGCCACCATGACCGTCGCGCTGCTGCTCAACGGCATGGTGTCCGTCGTCGGCACCCTCGGCGGCTACTTTTTCAACGTGATCCTGCAACACGGCACCCCGGGCGCCTACTTGCAGAGCTTCTCCGCGCTCGCCCAGCTCCCCGACCTCTACGTCAGCGAGCTGAAGGCCCTGATCTTCGGGTTCATCGCCGGGATCGTCGCCGCGTACCGCGGGCTCAATCCGCGTGGCGGGCCGAAGGGCGTGGGCGACGCCGTCAACCAGTCCGTCGTCATCACGTTCATCCTGCTCTTCTTCGTGAACATGGTGATGACCGGCATCTACCTCCAGATCGTTCCGCCGAAGGGAGGCTGAGCCCGTCATGACCTCCCCCCTCGTCTGGCTCGACCGTGGTGGCGACCAACTCCTCTTCTACATAAGGGCGTTGGTATGGATACCGCGCACGCTCACCCGGTACACGAAGGAAGTGCAGCGGCTGCTCGCCGAGGTCGCCTTCGGCTCCGGCGGGCTCGGCGTCATCGGCGGCACCATCGGCGTGATGATCGCCATGACGGCCGCCACCGGGACCGTCGTCGGGCTCCAGGGGTACGCGGCCCTCGACCAGATCGGCACCGCCGCCTTCACCGGGTTCGTCTCCGCGTACTTCAACACCCGGGAGATCGCCCCGCTGGTCGCCGGCCTCGCGCTCTCCGCCACCGTCGGTGCCGGGTTCACGGCGCAGCTCGGCGCCATGCGCATCAACGAAGAGGTCGACGCGCTGGAAGGGATGGGCGTGCGGTCGATGCCGTACCTCGTCACCACCCGCATCATCGCCGGCGTCGTCGCCATCATCCCGCTCTACGCGATCGGGCTGCTCTCCTCGTACCTCGCCTCGCGCCTGGTCACCGTCGTCTTCAACGGGCAGTCGCAAGGCACCTACGACCACTACTTCAACCTCTTCCTCTCCCCGACGGACGTCCTGCTGTCGGTGCTGAAAGTGCTGATCTTCAGCGTCATGGTGATCGTCGCCCACTGCTACTACGGATTCCGGGCCAGCGGAGGACCCGCCGGGGTGGGGGTCGCCGTCGGGCGGTCCGTGCGCAACGCCATCGTGCTCATCTCCGTCACCGACTTCTTCCTGTCGCTGGCCCTGTGGGGCGCCACCACGACCGTGAAAGTGGCGGGGTGAGCCATGGAGACCGTCCGCCGCAGACTCGCCGGGGTCGTCTTCCTCGTCGTGCCTGCCCTGCTCGTCTGGCTCGCCGTCGCCGTCTACAACAAGGACTTCGTCTCCTCCGACGACGTCGTCGTCGAGACCGGCAGCGTCGGCAACGAAATGCACCTCGGCGCGGAGGTCAAGCTGCGCGGCGTCGTCCTCGGCGAAGTGCGCGCGATCGACGCGACGCCCACCGGCGCCCGCCTCACCCTCGCCCTGAAGCCCGGCGCCCTCGACAGCGTGCCCGACGACGTCCGCGCCCAGATGCTGCCGACCACCCTCTTCGGCGAGCGGTACGTCGCCCTCGTCGCGCCCAGCGACCCGAGCACGCGGATGCTGGCGGCCGGAGCCGTCATCCCGCAGGACCGGTCCGCCAACGCCATCGAACTGCAGCAGGTCCTCGACGACGTGCTCCCGATGCTGACCGCCGTACAGCCGCAGAAGCTGTCGTCGACCCTGTCCGCCGTGTCGCAGGCACTGGAGGGGCGCGGCAGCCGGCTCGGTGACACCCTGACCCAACTCGACGCCCACCTGCGCAAGTTCAACCCGAACCTGCCGACCCTGAACGAGGACCTCAAGCAGCTCGTCAAGGTCAGCAGCGTGTACGCCGACGCCGCACCCGGCATCGTCGACGCACTCACCGACTTCACCACCACCAGCGGCACGCTCGCCGAGAAGGAGAGCGACCTCGCCGGTGTCTACGGCAGCACCACCCAGGCCGCCGACGACCTCGACGCGTTCCTGCGCGCCAACAAGGACAACATCATCCGGCTGTCCGCCACCTCGCGGCCCACGCTGCAGCTGCTCGCGAAGTACTCGTCGTCCTTCCCGTGCACCCTGCGCACCCTCGCCGACTTCGTGCCGCGCATGGACCGGGCCCTCGGCAAGGGCACCGACGAGCCGGGGCTGCACGTCGACGTCACCACCGTGCCGTCCAGGGGGAGTTACGTCCCCGGGCGCGACACCCCCTCGTACGACTCCGGCGGCGGACCGCACTGCTACCCCGTGCCCTATCTGGGCGCCGGGGTCGCCAAGGCGCCCGTCACCGCCAGCGCCTCCGCCGACCAGGACCTCGGGCCCGCCAACTCGCCGCAGGAGAACGACCTGGTGAACGAGTTGCTGGCGCCCGCCGCCAAGGCCGCGCCCGACGACCTGCCCGACTGGTCCAGCGTGCTCACCGGACCCCTGTACCGCGGCACGGAGGTGAAGCTCAAGTGAGTGCCAAGGACGCGCAGTTCTCGCACGTACGACGGCGGTCCCTCGCCGGGCCGCTGGTCAAGTCCCTGATCTTCGTGCTCGTCACCGCCCTCGCCACCACCGTGCTCGGCCTGAGCATCGCCAACAGCGGAGTGGGCACGGACGCGACCACGTACAAAGCCCTGTTCACCGATGTCACCGGGCTCGTCGACGGCGACGGCGTGCGCATCTCCGGCGTGAAGGTCGGCGAGGTCACCGACGTGCGCGTCGTCGACCGGCGCACCGCGCAGGTCACCTTCACCGTCGCCCACGACCGGCGCCTGCCGCGCACCACCACCGCCGCCGTGAAGTACCTCAACATGGTCGGCCAGCGGTACGTGTCCCTGGAGCGCGGCACCGGGGACGGGCCGGGGGACCTCGCTCCCGGAGACACCATCGCGCTCGACCGCACCACGCCCGCCCTCGACCTGACGCTGCTGTTCAACGGGTTCAAGCCGCTCTTCGAAGGCCTGTCCCCGCACGACGTCAACGACCTCGCCGGGTCCATCGTCAAGGTGCTGCAGGGCGAGGGCGGGACCGTGGACTCGCTCATCGAGCACGTCGGGTCGCTGTCGTCGACGGTCGCCGCCAAGGACAAGGTGATCGGCGAGGTCGTCGGCAACCTGACGGACGTGCTCACCACCATCAACGACCGCGAGGACCACTTCGACGACCTCGTCACCACCCTCAAGGAACTCATCTCCGGCTTCAACGAGGACCGCAAGCCGCTCGGCGACGCGGTGCAGGCGATGGGCGACCTGACGACCGTCACCGCCGGGTTCCTGCAGGACGCCCGCAAGCCGCTGAAGGACGACATCCACCAACTGGGGCGTCTTTCCACGTCACTTGGGGACGGCATCCCGCAGATCGAGAACTTCCTCGACAAGACGCCCGCCAAGCTGACCGCCCTTTCCCGGCTGTCGTCGTACGGATCCTGGTTCAACCTCTACCTCTGCGGCGCCAAGGTCGGCGGGGTCTCCATGTCCGACGGGTCGAAGCCGCCCACCGGCATCGCCGTCACCGAAGCGAGGTGCCAATGAGGCTCAAGCCCATTCAGGCGCGCAATCCCGTCACCGTCGCCGTCGTCGGTCTCCTGGCGCTCGCCCTGCTCGCGCTCGCCGCGCTCAACGTGAGCAGCCTGCCCCTCGTCGGCGGCGGCACGGACTACAGCGCCGACTTCAGCGAGGCCGCCGGGCTCGGCAGCGGCGACGAGGTGCGCATCGCCGGCGTGAAGGTCGGCGAGGTCACGGACGTCTCGCTCGACGGGAACAAGGTGAAGGTCTCCTTCGACATCAAGGACGACACGACCTGGATCGGTGACCGCACGACCGCCGCCATCGCCATCAAGACCCTGCTGGGCGAGAAGTACGTCGCCCTCGATCCGGTGGGCGGTCAGAAGCAGGACCCGGGCAGCCGCATCCCGCTGTCCCGCACCACCTCCCCCTACGACGTCACCCAGGCCTTCCAGGATCTCAGCGGCACCTTCGACGAGATCGACACCAAGCAGCTGGCCACCAGTTTCGAGACGATCTCCGACACCTTCAAGGACTCGCCGCCCGACGTGAAGGCGGCCGTGAAGGGCCTGTCCGCGCTGTCGAAGACGGTCTCCTCGAGGGACACCGAACTCGCCGAACTGCTCGCGGGCAGCAAGAAGTTGACGAAAACGCTGGAGACGAAGAAGTCGAGCTTCGAGACGCTCATCGACGACGGCGGCTCACTGCTCGGCGAGCTGAAGAAGCGGCGCACCGCCATCAAGGCGCTGCTCACCGGCAGCGAAGCGCTCGGCCGGGAGCTCGGCGGACTCGTCGAGGACAACGACAAGCAGCTCGACCCGACGCTCAAGGCGCTCGGCCGGGTCACGGACGTCCTGGCGAAGAACCAGGGCAAGCTCGACAAGACCCTCGCGCTCGTCGGCCCCTACTACCGGCTCATCGGCAACACCCTCGGCAACGGCCGCTGGTTCGACAGCTACCTGTGCGGCGTCGTGCCCCGCACCTACCTGCCCGAGACATCACTGCCCAAGACCTCCTGCATGCCGCCGAAGAACGGCACCTACGACGTGAAGGGGACCGAGAGAGGGAGGGGCGAGTGATGCGTACGCGCCGCAAGCTGCTCGTGGGCGGGCTCGCGCTCGCCGTGCTGATCGCCGCCGGGATCGTGGGCGTACGCGCCACCGGCTCGGGCGGCACCCGCCTCACCGCCTACTTCGACCGGGCCGTCGGCATCTACCAGGGCTCCGACCTGCGCATCCTCGGAGTGCGGGTCGGCAAGGTGGGCGCCGTGCGACCCGAGGGCACCCAGGTCGAGGTCACGCTCGACCTCGACGACGGGGTGAAGGTGCCGGCCGGTGCCCGCGCCGTCGCCGTCGCACCCAGCGTCGTCGCCGACCGGTACGTCCAGCTCACGCCCGCCTACACGTCCGGGCCCACGCTGTCCGACGGGGCGAAGCTGCCCGCCTCCCGCAACCGCACCCCCGTCGAGATCGACCAGCTCTACGACAGCGTCACCGAGCTGAGCAAGGCCCTCGGGCCGGGCGGCGCCAACGCCGACGGCGCCCTGTCCGGACTGCTCGACACGGGCGCCGCGAACCTCAAGGGCAACGGGTCCGCGATCGGCGACAGCATCGAACAGTTCGGCAAGGCCGCCAAGACCCTCAACGGCAGCAGCGACGACCTGTTCACCACCCTCTCCCAACTCCAGACCTTCACCACGATGCTGAAGGAGAAGGACGGCAGCGTGCGCACCGCCCAGGAGAACCTCGACGACGTCACCGGCTACTTCGCCGACAACAAGGACGACCTGGCCGGAGCGCTCAAGGAACTCGGCCGCGCACTCGGACAGGTCAAGACCTTCATCAAGGACAACCGCGGCGAACTGAAGAAGAACGTCGAGCGCCTGGTGCCGATCACCCAGACCCTCGTCGACCAACGCGCCTCCCTGGCCGAGATGCTGGACGTCGCCCCACTCGCCGCCGACAACGTCGTGAGCGCCTACAACCCGAAGACCCGCACGCTCGACGGCCGCGCCAACCTGAACGAGCTGAGCATGGGCGGCCCGCTGCTGCCGCTGCCCGCGGTCGGAGGCGACCAGTGACCGGGCCCGGCCGCCGCAGAGCGGCCACCGGGGCGGGGCTCGGCTGCGCCTTGGCGGTCGTGGTCGCGTTCTGTCTGACCCTCGGCGTGTTCACCGTGCCCACCCCGTCGTTCGGCGGGATCGAGGACCTGCCGCTGCCCGGCGGCGCCGACCTCGGCCCCCACCCGTACACGATCACCGCCGACATGAAGGACGTGCTGAGCCTGGTCCCGCAGTCCGCGGTCAAGGTGAACGACGTCGCGGTGGGCCGGGTGACCGACATCCGCCTCGTGGGCAGCGACAGTTGGTCGGCCCGCGTCACCATGCGCCTCAACGGCGACGTACGGCTGCCCGCCGACACCGGAGCCCGCCTCGAACAGTCCAGCCTGCTCGGCGAGAAGTACGTACAGCTCGTCGCCCCCAAGGACGGCACCGGATCGCTGGGCGCCGGGGACCGCATCCCGCTGTCGCGCACCGGCCGCAACACCGAGGTCGAAGAGGTCTTCGGCGCCCTGTCGCTGCTGCTCAACGGCGGCGGCGTCAGCCAGCTCAAGACCATCACCACCGAACTCAACTCGGCGATCGGCGGCCGCGAGACCCAGGTCCGCTCCACCCTGCACCGCGTCGACACCCTCGTCACCGACCTCGACGACCACCGCGGCGACATCACCGCCGCACTCGACGGCGTCAACCGCCTGTCGGCCACCCTCGCGCACCGCAAGGAGGACGTCGGGACCGTGCTCACCGATCTCTCGCCCGGCCTCAAGACCCTGGAGAAACAACGGGGTTCCCTCATGACGATGCTGCGCTCCCTGGACCGGCTGCAAGGCGTCGCCGTCGAGACCATCGACCGGGGCAAGGCCGACATGGTCGCCGACCTCAAGGCCATCGCGCCCACCCTCAAGACCCTCGCCGACTCCGGCAAGGACCTGCCCGACTCGCTGCAGGTGCTGCTCACCTACCCGTTCACCGACGAGGTGCTGCGGGGCGTGAAGGGCGACTACCTCAACGCGTACCTCGACCTCACCGCCGAGCCCGGCACGACGCTGATCCCGCCGCTGGCCGGGGCGAGCCCCTCCCCGTCCCCGAGCCCCTCGGCGACCGCCCAGAAGCCCGCGAAGAAGTCGCCGGCGCTTCCCCTGCCGTCGAGCGGCGCGAGCGGGGGCGGTTCCCGGTGATCACGCTCGCCGTCCGGCTCAAGAACCTCGCGTTCCTCGTGATCGCCGTCCTGGTACTGGCCTTCCTCGGCATCCGCTACGCCGACCTGGGCCGGTACGTCGGCGCCGCGGACTACTACACGGTCAAGGTCCAACTACCCCGCACCGGCGGCTTGTTCACGCACTCCGACGTCACCTACCGGGGCGTGTCGGTGGGCCGGGTCGGCTCCCTCGGCCTCACCCCCGACGGCGTCGAGGCCGATCTGCGCATCAAGAAGTCCGCACCGCGCATCCCCGACGACGCCAAGGCCGTCGTGGCGAGCCTGTCGGCGGTCGGCGAGCAGTACATCGACCTGCGCCCCGACCGCACCGAGGGGCCCTACCTCGCCGACGGCGCGCACCTCGACGCGTCCGCCACGAGCGTGCCGCGACCGGTCACGGACGTCCTCGCGAGCGTCGACGACCTGACGACATCGGTGCCGCTGGACTCGCTGCGCACGGTCGTCGACGAGTTCGGCAAGGCCTTCGAGGGGCGCGGCCAGGACCTCCAGGTCCTCCTGGACAACGGCTCCGACTTCGTCCAGGCCGCCGACCGGGCGCTGCCGCACACCACGAAGCTCATCGCCGACGGCGAGGTCGTGCTGCGCACCCAGGCCGAGGAGGGCCGGGCCATCAAGGACTTCGCGTCCGGGGCGAAGGACCTGGCGTCCACGCTGAAGGGCTCGGACGCCGACCTGCGCGAGCTGATCATGGCGGCGCCCGAGGCCGCGACCCAGCTCAGCGGCGTCCTGCGGGACATGAACCCGGAGATCGGCGTCGTCCTCGCCAACCTCCTCACCACCTCCGAGGTCGCCGTCACCCGGCAGCGCGGCACCGAGGAACTCCTCGTGAAGCTCCCGCAGGCCGTCGCCGCGGGCGCCACGGCCGTCGACGGAAAGCAGGTCAACTTCGGCATGGCGGTCACCTTCTTCAAACCCCTTCCCTGCACGGCCGGTTACTCCGGTACGACCTACCGCCTCGGTACGGATCTGAGCCCGGCGCCCGCCCTCAACACCGGGGCCCGCTGCACGGCGGCGGCGTCGAGCGGGGTCGGCGTCCGCGGCTCGGCGCACGCGCC
>NZ_JAAGMG010000146.1 GCF_010548525.1 Streptomyces sp. SID14478 | reverse complement strand
CGGTGGTGCTCGTCGGCCACTCGATGGGCGGGCGGGCCGCCCTGGCCGCCGCGCGAGCGCCTCAGGTCGGGGCCGTTCTCGCCCTGGCTCCCTGGTGTCCCGAGGGCGAACCCGTGGCGCACCTGCGGGGCAAGGACGTCGTCGTGCTGCACGGCGACCGCGACCGGGTCACCGATCCGCACGCGTCGGTGGCGTTCGTCGAGCGGGCCCGTGAGGCCGGGGCGCGGGCGCAGGTACGCCTCGTTCCCGGCGGGGACCACGCCCTGCTGCGCGACAGCGCGGGCTGGCACCGCGCCACCACCTCGACCGTCCTGCACCTCTTGTCGTCGTGACGTCTTGTCGTCGTGACGTCTTGTCGTCGTGACGTCTTCTCGTCGTGACGTCTTGTCGTCGTGACGTGAGGGGGCGGGGCGACGGTGTCAGGCGGGCAGGACCGGGGGCCGTCCGGTCCTGCCGGCTGCGCCGACGTCAGGTGCGGCCGGCTCCTGTGGCGCCGGCCGGCCGCACGTGACGCGTCGCTCCGAACGTCAGAGCTTGTGGGCGACGGCGGCGAACCCGCCGTCCGCCGGGACGTCCACCGTCAAGGTGTCGCGCGCCGTCACCGTGCGGCTCTCCCGGACGAGACCGTCGGGGCCGTCCCTGACCACGTCGATCGTGTACGTGCCGTGCCCCAGGAACCGCAGCGGCACCTTCTCCGTGTGGGCCGCGCCGGCGTTCACGTTGCCCAGGAACCACCGGTCGCCGTCGCGGCGGGCAAGGGTGGTCTTCTTGCCGGGGTCACCGGCCACGAGCCGCGTCTCGTCCCAGGCCGTGGGCACGTCCTCCAGGAACTTCTCCAGCTCCGGGCGCTTGCGGTACTCGTCGAGCGCGCCCGCGAAGTTCTGGAACCCGGACTCGTAGACCACCGAGAGCGCCAGCTCCGCGGCGTCCGACACCGGGATCCTGCCGGTCTGGAAGTCCATCGGGGTGAAGTCCATCGACCCGACCACGTTGCGCGTGTACGGCAGCACCGACACGTTGGCCGCCGTCACGTTCAGCTGCTCCGCGCCGTGCACCGCCTCCATCGACATGACCTGCGGCCAGGTCCGGGCGATGCCGTGCGGAATGGTCGAACCGTGGAAGTCGACGAGGAGGTGGCGTGCCGCCGTCTCCTTGAGGATCCCGTCGTACCACTGGTAGCGAGCCTGCTGGTCCGAGTCCATGAAGTCGATCTTCACGCCGACGACGCCCCACTGTGCCAACTGGTCGAACATCGCCTTCTGTTCGTCGGCGGTGTCCACGTCGGCGTAGTTCATCCAGAGCAGGATCTTGACACCGCGCTCCTTGGCGTACGCGGTCAGCTCCGGCATCCAGTCGGTGGTGTTCCAGCCGTCGTCGACGAGGGTGTACTCCCAGTGGTGCTCGGCGGCGTAGTCCACCATGGACTTCTGCTTCTCCAGGCTGCGTTGGGCCTCGTGGCCACCGTCCATCCAGGACCAGGCGACCTTGCCGGGCCGGATCCAGGAGGCGTCTTGGACCCGGGACGCCGGGGCGACGTCGTCGTTGAGCGTGGACTGCGTGACGGTCGCCAGGTCGCCGGTCGTCACGGTCCGCCACGGGGTACTCAGCGGGCCGGGTGAGTCGACCTCGTCGTCCGCGAGCGCGACCCGGTACTCCCCCTCGCCCTGGGTGTGCGCCAGGTGGCTGCCGTCGTACGTGCCGGTCACGTCCGACTCGCTCAGCAGCGCGTAGTCGCCGTGGACACCCGTGCCGCGGGTGCGGAACAGGGCCGGGTAGGCGTAGTCGCCGTCAGCGGCGCCGGCCGCCGACGGCGACTGGTGCGCGGCTTCGTAGTTGCCGTTCGACCAGGTGTTGATCCACGCCGACGCGTCGTCGGGCAGTTCGAAGGTGGAGGCCTCCTCGGTGACCTTCACACCGTCGCCCTTGGCGTCGGGCACCACGTAGCGGTAGGCGATGCCGTCGGCCGCGGCACGCACCACCACGGTCAGCGCCGCGCCCTCCCGGTTCACGAACGCGAACCGGGACTCCGTCTGATCGACCGTGCGCCGGCGGCGCTTGCCGACAGTGGTGCTGTAGTCCTCGTGCACCCTTGTGTCGGTTCTGCGTACGAACTTCAGTCCGGAGGTCAGATCGCCCTCGTCAGTGACGATCCCCAGCGCGCCCGGGGCCAACACGGTACGTCCTTGGCGCCGGATGCCGAGCGAGAGCCGGCCCTCGTCGTCCAGGCGGAGGGCGGCAGTGGGGCCCGCGCCCCCGCGCGAGACGGCCCAGGACCGGTCGTCGGCCTGCGCCGACGGGACTAGCACGCTGCCCGCCATGGCCGCCGTCACGAGGGCGACGAACAGTACCGGTGGTCGTATACGCATGAATTCCCCTTGGTCGCAGCAGCCAACAGCAACGAACGGATTCCGCCGGACAGTGACGCGGCGCGTCCCGCGCCTGCGACATCGTTGTCAACGAGCCGTTCCGAGACGCTAGGTCCACAGCCGCTCGGGGGTCAACCCTGCGCGACGGCTTCTCCGCGGACGAACTGGCGGACGTCCAGGCCCTGTTGGGCGCCGCCACACCCGGGAGGTGATCCGGCGGCGGCTACCGCCCCACGGGGCGTGACCGCAGGCATCATGACAGCCATGACCCACACCCCTCGCCGCATGTACGAGCTCCTCGAACCGATCTGCATGGTCACCTTCCACGCCGACGAGTGCAACGAGGAGCTGGCCGCGCTCGGCCACCGCACCTACTGGGACGGCTACTTCGCCAGCCGGGCCGCCCCGTTGGGGAGGGTGCCGGCGCAGGTCGTGCACGCGGCCTTCTACAGCTTCACCGAAGGGGAGGTGGCGCGGCACATCCCGAGCGCGTGGGAGACGATCCCGCCCGAGGTGTCCCTCGCCGCGCGCCTGCGGGGCAGCGCGGCCTCCCTGCGGCGGATCCTCGGCCCCGAACTGGCCGACTCCCCGGGCCTGGTGCGCGCCGCCGACCTGACCGCGAAAGCCGCGACGAGCGCGCCGACGGAGGGCCGGGTGATGTACGCGGGGCTGCGCGGCGTCGCGATGCCGGACGACCCGGTCACCCGGCTGTGGCACGGCGCGACCATGCTGCGCGAGCACCGCTGCGACGGGCACATCGCCGCCCTCGTGGGCGCACGCGTCTCGGGCACCGAGGCCCACGTGCTCTCCGCGCTGGCGCAGGGCATCCATCCGCCCGAGTCGTTCGGGCGCCTGCACCACCTGCCGAAGAAGCGGCTTGCCGCGGTCATGGGCGGCTTGCGCGAGCGCGGGATCGTCGACGCCGACGGCCGGTTCACCGACTCCGGCCGCGAGACCCAGCAGCGCATCGAGGCCCTGACCGACGAGCTCGCCGCCCCGCCGTACGACGCCCTGTCCCCCGCCGAGCTCGACGAGCTGGTCGCCGGGCTCGCACCCCTCACCGCGAAGGTGGTGGCCTCGCAGCCGCAGTGACGGGCGGCGCCGAGCAGCGACCGCGCTCGGCGGGATTCCCGACCCACCGCGTTGTTAGAACTCTGGTCAACTCGTGTACCTGTTGGTAACTTGCGGCGCTGTTACCGACAGGTACACCTCTGTCATCCCGTGATCCATGACGCGAAGCCGAGGACACCCATGCACCGCACCGCAATCGGGACGCTGGCCACCGCAGTCGTCACCGTTCTGGCCGTCACCGCCGTTCCCGCGGCCACGGCCGCGGCCGCCCCTTCGGCCGCATCGGCCGCCGCGGCGAGCGACTCGTTCTACACCTACGACGGCAGCGCGCCCCTGGCCTCGTACGCGCCGGGGGACGTGCTCAAGAAGCGGACCCTGCAGTACCACGTGCTCGGCATCCCCACCCCCGTCCAGGCGACGCAGCTGCTGTACCGCACCGTGGACGCGCAGGGCCGCCCGTCCGCCGGCGTGACGTCGATCGTGCGCAGCCCGAGCGGTGACAGCAGCAAGGCGGTCTCGTACCAGTCGTTCTACGACTCCCTCAACCCCGAGGACTCCCCGTCGCGGGCGATCGCGGGCAACGTCTCCCTCGGCGGGCTGATCGCGAACGGCGAGTCGCTCCTCCTCGTGCCGCTGCTGCTGGCGGGCTACAACGTCGTCATCCCGGACAGCGAGGGGCAGAAGGCCGACTTCGCGGCCGGGCCGGAGTACGGCACGAACACGCTGGACTCGATCCGGGCCGCGAGCAAGACCTCGGGGACCGGTCTGACCGCCGACACCCGGGTCGCCATGGCGGGCTACTCCGGCGGGGCCATCGCCACCCACTGGGCGGCGGCGCTCGCCCCCAGCTACGCCCCGGACGTCAACAAGAGGCTGGTCGGCTTCGCCGAGGGCGGACTGCTCGTCGACCCGGCGCACAACCTCAAGTACATCAGCGGCAGTTCGGTCTGGGCCGGTGTCGCCCCGATGGCGATCATCGGGGCCGCCCGCGCGTACGACATCGACTTCACGCCCTACCTGAACAGCTACGGCCAGCAGGTGTTCAAGAAGCTCGAGTACGGCTCGATCATCAACGCCCTGGCCCAGTACCCGGGCCTGACGTGGAAGAAGATGGTGAAGCCGCAGTACGCCGACCCGAACTCGATCCCCGCCTTCGTCGACGCCGTGAACAAGCTCAACCTCGGTTCGGCCGACACCCCGACGGCCCCCGGCTACATCGCGCAGGGCAACGGCGGCGTCGCCGAGGGGACCCTGAGCAATCTCCCGGGCATCGGACGCGGCGACGGAGTCATGGTCGCCGGGGACGTGCGCGCGCTGGCCCGCCAGTACTGCGACAAGGGCAACACGGCCATCAAGTTCCAGCAGTACGACCTGCTCAGCCACGTCGGCACCGCCGTGCCCTGGGCGCCGGTCGCCCTGGGCTGGATCAACGACAGGTTCGCGGGCAAGACGCCGCCCTCGGACTGCGGCCGGATCCCGGCCGGCAACTCGCTCGCGCCGGAGGTGCCGACGGGCTCCTGACGCGCCGCCCCTCCTCGCCTCGCCTCACCCGTTCGGCCTCCCTCTGCTGCGCCGAGGACCGCGCACGGAAAGGCTGGGGCGACCGGCGTCCGCCCCATGAGGGGCTTCGACGCGTCGGTCGGAACCCGGGCATCGGGGCTGCGTGAGGCGAGGAGCGGAAGATGGCGAAGGCGTATCTGGTCGGCAGCGGGATCGCTTCCCTGTCGGCAGCGGCTTTCTTGATCCGGGAGGGCGGCTTCGCCGGGTCGGACATCGTGATCCTCGAGGAGCAGAACCGCGAGGGCGGCAGCCTCGACGCGGCGGGCGGCCCCGAGACCGGTTACACGATGCGCGGCGGGCGCATGTTCGAGATCCACTTCGAGTGCACGTACGACCTGCTCTCCTCGATCCCCTCCCTCGACGACCCGAACAAGTCGGTCACCGACGACACGTTCGCCTTCCACGAGGACTTCGCCTGGGACGACCACGCCCGTCTCGTCGACGCGGCGGGGCGGGTCGTGGAGGCCCACTCGATGGGCTTCACGGAGCGGGACCGGCTGGAACTCGTCAAGTGCGTGGGCACGCCGGAGAAACTGCTGGACGGCAAGCGCATCGTCGACTGCTTCCACCAGGACTTCTTCCGGACGAACTTCTGGTGGATGTGGTGCACCACGTTCGCCTTCGAGCCCTGGCACAGCGCCATCGAGTTCCGCCGCTACCTGAACCGGTTCATCCACCTGTTCAAGACCTTCGACTCCATGTCGGGGATCTACCGGACCCGGTTCAACCAGTACGACTCGATCGTGCGACCGCTGATGAAGTGGCTCACCGACCAGGGCGTCACGGTGCAACTCGACACCCAGGTCACGGACTTGGGGCTCACGCAGTCCGGTGACACGTTCCGGGTGGAGAGCCTGCGGTGGATCCGCGGGGGCACGACCGGGGAAGTGCCCGTAGGCCCGGACGACCTCGTGCTCGTCACCAACGGGTCGATGACGGCGAACTCGACCACCGGCTCCACCGACGCCGCCCCCGTTCTGGACACCTCCGGTTCCGGCGGCGCCTGGAAGCTGTGGCAGACCCTGGCGGCCAAACTGCCGGGGCGGCTGGGCGATCCGCACGTCTTCGACTCCTCGGTCGACGACTCGACGTGGGAGTCGTTCACCGTGACCACGAAGGACCCCACCTTCTTCGCCCTCATGGAGAAGTTCTCCGGCAGCGAGGCGGGCAAGGGCGGGCTGATCACCTTCAAGGACTCGGGCTGGCTCCTGACGATCGTCCTCAACCACCAGCCGCACTTCCGCGACCAGCCCGACGACACCTTCGTGTGGTGGGGGTACGCCCTCTTCCCCGACAAGCCGGGCGACTTCGTGAACAAGCCGATGCGCGAGTGCACCGGCCGGGAGATCCTCGACGA
The DNA here is from genome assembly GCF_010548525.1 of Streptomyces sp. SID14478. Classification (GTDB taxonomy): domain Bacteria; phylum Actinomycetota; class Actinomycetes; order Streptomycetales; family Streptomycetaceae; genus Streptomyces. The sequence continues at coordinate 7,994 of NZ_JAAGMG010000146.1, read as the reverse complement.
GGTGCTGCAGCACCTCCGCTTCGAGGAGGGCCCCGAGATCCTCGACTCCTCGATCGTGATCCCGGCGCTGATGCCCTACATCACCAGCCAGTTCCTCGTCCGCAAGGCCGGCGACCGCCCCCGCGTCGTCCCCGAGGGCTCGGCGAACCTGGCCTTCATCGGCCAGTACGCCGAGGTCCCCGACGACGTCGTCTTCACCGTCGAGTACTCCGTGCGTACGGCCTGGACCGCCGTCGCCGAACTCCTGCACCTCGACAAGCAGCCCCCTGCGGTCTACAAGGGCGGCCACGACCCCAAGGTCCTGGTCGAGGCCCTGGCGACGATGCACCGCCACTGACCGGTCCGGCGCCGACCCCCTTCGTCACGGCTGGGGTTCGGCGCCCTTTGAGGTCGTCGTCGCGGGCGCGGCCGCCGTGCGGGGTGCGGTCATGTCGAGCAGGAGCAGGGCGTCGTGTTCGGGGCTGCCGGGCTCGGCGGTGTAGACACCGATGCGCTGGCCGGGGGTGCCCTCCACGTGCAGCGACTGCGAGGTGAGGGTGAGCGTGCCGACCTGGGGATGGTGGAACGTCTTCTGTGCGGGCTTGCGCCCCGTCACCTCGTAGCGATCCCACAGGCCGGCGAAGTCCGGGCTCTTGAGGAGGAGTTCGCCGACGAGGCCGGTCAGGTCGGGGGCGTCCGGGGCGGTGCCGGCGATGGCCCGCAGCCGGGCGACGCACGCGGTGATCTGCCGGTCCCAGTCGGTGAACAGGTCACGGGCCGCGGGGTGCAGGAACAGGTAGCGCGCGAGGTTGCGGTGTCTGGCCGGCCAGTCGTCCAGGCCCGCGTAGAGGGCGAGGCCCCCGGGGTTCCAGGCGAGCACGTCCATGCTGCGGCTGATGACGTAGGCCGGGTTCGGGCGCAGCGAGTCGAGCAGCAGCTTGAGGTGGGGGCGCACGGTGCGGCTCGGCGCCGGAGGCGGTTCGGGGGCGTAGCGGGCGGCGCGGGCGGCAAGCTCGCGCAGGTGCTGGTGCTCCTGGTCGTCCAGCTGGAGGGCGCGGGCCAGCGAGTCGAGGACGGCGGGGCTGGGCCGGGTCTCCTTGCCGCGCTCCAGACGCACGTAGTAGTCGATGCTGATGCCCGCGAGGGTGGCCAGCTCCTCGCGGCGCAGTCCGGGCGTACGACGGACGCCGGCGCCGACGGTCAGGCCGACGTGTGCGGGGCTGGTCTGGGTGCGGCGGGCGCGCAGGTAGCGGCCCAGCTCGGCGCCTTCGCTGTGCGCGCTCTCGGATGCCATGCCTCCAGTCTCACCCGCCGGGCACCCGCCGTGCGGACGTGAGGGGGGCCCTGTCATGACCCCTGAAGAGCCCGCCCTGCCTCGGCGGCGCGATCCGGGCGAAGGTGAGGGGGACGAACAGGACGCCGGCGCCCTCCGCTGCCGTCGCCCCCGCAGGCACGACCTGTCGGGCCGGGAGACAGTGGGGGTGCCGGGCGACGCCATGAACCGGAAGAAGGCGAAATGCGCTACATCAACCTGCGTGACCTGGAGGTTTCCCGGATCGGTCTCGGCGCGATGGGGATGTCCCACGGCTACACCGGTTCCGGCACCGACGACGCGGAGTCCCTCAGGACGGTGCACCGAGCACTGGAACTGGGCGTCACGCACATCGACACCGCCGAGATCTACGGCCCCTACACCAACGAGGAACTGCTCGGCCGGGCCCTGAAGGGGCGCCGGGACCAGGTGGTGCTGGCCACGAAGTTCGGCCTTGTGTCCCACGGCGGCGCCGGCACGGGGAACCTGGACTCGCGCCCGGCCAATGTGCACGCCGCCGTCGAGGGCTCCCTCAAGCGCCTCGGCACCGACCACATCGACCTGTACTACCAGCACCGGGTGGACCCGGACACGCCGATCGAGGAGACCGCCGGGGCGGTCGGCGAGCTGATCGCCGAAGGCAAGGTGCGCGCCTTCGGGCTCTCCGAGGCGGGCCCGGACACGATCCGTCGCGCCCACGCCGTCCAACCGGTCACCGCGGTCCAGTCGGAGTACTCGCTGTGGACGCGCGGCATCGAGGAGCGCGTCCTGCCCGTGCTGCGGGAGCTGAACATCGGCCTGGTGCCGTTCTCCCCGCTGGGACGCGGCTTCCTGACGGGCACCGTGCGCTCCACCGACCAGTTCGACGCCGACGACTCCCGTCGCGACAACCCGCGCTTCACGGGCGAGAACTTCCGGCGCAACCTCGCGCTCGCCGACGAGGTGCAGGCGCTGGCCGCCGAGGTCGGTGCCACGCCCGCGCAGGTCGCCCTGGCCTGGCTGCTCGCCCAGGGTGACGACATCGCGCCGATCCCCGGCACCAAGCGGGTCGTCCGCGTCGAGGAGAACACCGCCGCCGACGCGGTGACGCTGACCGGCGCGCAGCTGGACAAGCTCAGCAGCCTGCCGCCCGCCGCGGGCGACACCCACTCCGAGGCCCAGGCGCGGATGCTCGAACGCTGATCGCCCGCGTACTCGGTACGACCTCGTCTGGAAAGAGAATCCTCATGCGTGCAGCAGTGATGTACGGAGCCGGAGACGTCCGCGTCGAGCACCGGCCCGACCCGAAGATCGTCGACCGGACCGACGCCGTGGTGCGCACGGTTGCCGCGTGCGTGTGCGGCAGCGACCTGTGGCCCTATGGTTCGATGCCCGCCACGGACACCGGCCGCCCCATGGGCCACGAGTTCCTCGGCGTCGTCGAGGAGGCCGGCGCCGACGTGCGCGGCCTGAAGCCGGGCGACCTGGTCGTCGCCCCGTTCACGTACAGCGACAACACCTGCGACTACTGCGCCAAGGGCCTGCAGATCTCCTGCCGCAACGGCGGCCGGTACGGATTCGACGGCGTCGACGGCGGTCAGGGCGAAGCCGTCCGCGTCCCGTTCGCGGACGGCACGCTGGTGAAGCTGCCGGTGGCCGCCGACTCGGCGCTGGTGCCCTCGCTGTTGGCGCTGTCGGACGTGATGACCACCGGCCACCACGGGGCCGTCACCGCCGGGGTCGGCCGCGGGGACTCGGTCCTGGTCGTCGGGGACGGCGCGGTCGGTCTGTGCGCGGTGATCGCCGCCGCACGACGGGGCGCCGAGCGGATCGTGCTCGCCGGGCGCCACGAAGCCCGTACGGATCTGGGCCGGCGCTTCGGCGCCACCGACGTGGTCGCCGAGCGCGGCGAGGAGGGCGTCGCCCGCATCCGCGAACTGACCGGCGGCGTGGACAAGGTGATCGAGGCCGTCGGCACCCGTCAGGCCCTCGACACCGCCCTCGGCGCCGTCCTGGACGGCGGCACCATCAGCCGCCTGGGTGTGCCGCAGTACGAGCAGGGTCCGCTCGGCCCGGCCGCGTTCATGCGCAACATCACCCTGACCGGCGGCGCCAGCCCCGCCCGCGCCTACATCGAGCACCTGCTGCCCGACGTCCTGGACGGGACGATCGCCCCGGGCCGCGTCTTCGACCGGGAATTCCCGCTCGACCGCACCCCGGACGCCTACCGGGCCATGGCCGACCGCGAGGTCCTCAAGGCCCTCGTCCATCCCTGACCCGCGTTCTGAGCGCCACGGCATCCCGCCCGGCGGGTTCTCAGGCGCGTGCCCCCGGGGGCACCCTGCCTCGGGGCGGGGGCCCGTCCGGTGTCGGTGTCCGGGGTGACGAAGAGCCCGGGGCGGTTCGCCTGGCGCGGGACGCCACCGCGGCCTCCAAGGCGTCGACGACGGCGGTGTGTTCGTCTGCGCCCGGGGGGCGGGTGTCAGTGGCCGCCGTTAGCATCCGGCGAAGAGACCCGTAGCCCGACTCAGGAGGTGTCATGGCCTCGCGCCTGAACCCGTATCTCAGCTTCGACGGCGACGCCCGTCAGGCCCTGGAGTTCTACAAGGAGGTCTTCGGCGGCACCCTCGCGCTGAACACGTTCGGTGAGGCCGGCCAGCCGGACGCTCCCTTCGCCGACCAGATCATGCACGCCCTGCTGGAGACTCCGAGCGGCTTCACGCTCATGGGCTCCGACACCCCGCCCGGCATGGAGCACACGCCGGGCAGCAACTTCTCGGTGAGCCTCAGCGGCGACGACGACGCGGAGCTGCGGGGCTACTGGGAGAAGCTGTCCGAGGGCGGCACCGTGGCCGTCCCCCTGGAGAAGCAGATGTGGGGCGACGTGTTCGGCATGTGCACGGACCGCTTCGGCATTCCCTGGATGGTGAACATCGGGGCGCCGCAGAACTGACCGTCCCTCGCCCCGGACCGTCCGCCCACCTTTCACCCACCGGAACGGTACGAGACAGGCCGGGGCGGCATGAGCCGCGCACCGGGTCGGCGGTTCGCCCCTGTGCCGCCCGCCCGGTCCGTCAGGATTTCGGCTGCCCGTCCGCGGCGCGGCGGCTGCGGAAGGCCGCCACCCGTGCGCGGTTCTGGCAGGTGACCGAGCAGAACCGTCTGCGGCCGCCGGGCGAGACGTCGACGTACACGTCGGCGCAGCGCCGGCCGGTGCAGACGCCGATGCGGTCGAAGCCGTGGTCGCCGAGGAAGTGCCACAGCGTGACGGCGGCGGCGGCGATGACCGCCCGCCGGCCCTCCTCCACGGCCCAGGCCGGGCGCGGGAGCCCGCCCTCGGCGTCCAGCACCGGACGGACCCCGCTCTCCCGCAGCAGCTCCGTGACGAGGCGTGCGCACTCGGCCGCGTCCGGGGCGGCGAACACCTCGTGCAGCCGGTCCGCGACGCGCACCAGGGCCTTGGCGGTGAGCGCGTCGTCGATCCGTGCGGGAACCCCCAGCCGTCCGGCGAGTTCCGTCGGCTCCGGCCAGGGCTCGCCGTCCTCGCCGCTCTCCCGGCGAGGAGCCGTGCCCCACCCGTTGACCAGCTCTGTCAACGAGACGAGCGGCACCTCTTCCACTCTCACAGCCATAGCGGAAGCGTAACGCAAAGAAGCATGTCTGGGCGTTGCACTCCCCCACCGCGCCGCGTAACGTTCATTGGGACCTCAATGCGTTACGCCTTCCGACGGAGTGGAGACTTCCGTGCTGGATCCCGGGCTGTTGCCGGCCTATCTCGCCGCGGTTCTGGTGATCACCGTCGCCCCGGGGCCCGACGCCGCGTACATCGTCGCCGTCGCGCTGGACCGCGGACCCCGCGCGGGAGTGGTGTCCGCGGCGGGGATGGCGCTGGGGATGGTCGTGCACGTCACGGCGGCCGCCCTCGGGCTGGCCGTCCTGGTACAGGCGAATCCGGGCGTACTCACCTCGATACAGGCGGCCGGCGGGCTCTACCTCGGGTGGCTGTCGCTGACCACACTGCGCGCCTGGAGGGCCTCGGCCGACCCCTCGCACGACGCGCCACCGGATCGCCGGGTCTTCGGCAGGGCCGTGCTGACCAATCTCCTGAACCCCAAGATCGTGCTGTTCTTCGCCGCGTTCCTGCCGCGCTTCACCAGCCCGGGCCACGGTCCGCTCCAGATCCAGCTGCTCACCCTCGGGTTCATCTTCCTGCTCCTCGGGCTCTTCTGGGACAGCGCCATCGGCCTGTTCGCGGGACGTCTGGGCAGCAGCCTCGTGCGCGGCCGCCGCACCGCCACCACGCTGAACGTGATCGCGGGCGTCACCTTCGGGGTGCTGGCGCTCGCCCTCCTCGCGGACGCCTTGGTCCGGACGCTGCCATGAGGGCGCGCGGAGGGCCACCGGCCCCGCGGTCGGAGGGACCGCGGGCCGGCGCGCTCGTGACGAGATCACCCGACGCACCTGCCCAGGGCCGCGGGGACGGGGCCCGTACGGCCTCGGACTCGGCCCGCGGCGTCAAGGTAGAGTTCCGTCGGCGCCGGGACGGGTGTGCCCGTCCGCGCCTCAGGCCTCGCGGACGACCGGCCCGGTCCGCCGACGCCTTCCGTCCACGCCGCCGGACCTCGACGAACCCGACAGGTACTGCCCCTTGTCTGCTGCCCCCGCCGCACTGTCCCCGGCCGCGCGTCTGCGCGGCCTCAGGCCCGACTGGATCCGCGACCCGAAGGTGTGGCGCACCGAGGTGCTGGCCGGCCTGGTCGTCGCGCTCGCCCTGATCCCGGAGGCGATCTCGTTCTCGATCATCGCCGGGGTCGATCCGGCGATCGGTCTGTTCGCCTCGTTCACCATGGCCGTGACGCTCTCGATCGTGGGCGGCCGACGGGCGATGATCTCGGCCGCGACCGGCGCGGTCGCGCTCGTCATCGCTCCGGTCAACCGGGAGCACGGGTTCGGGTACCTGGTGGCGTGCGTGATCCTGGCCGGCGTCTTCCAGATCGTCCTCGGCGCGCTCGGGGTGGCCAAGCTGATGCGGTTCGTGCCGCGCAGCGTGATGGTCGGCTTCGTCAACGCCCTCGCCATCCTGATCTTCCTCGCGCAGGTCCCGCAGATGCACGACGTGCCGTGGCCCGTCTATCCGTTGCTCGTCGGCGGACTGCTGCTGATGGTCCTCTTCCCGAAGATCACCAGGGTGGTCCCGGCGCCCCTGGTCTCCATCGTCGCCCTGACCGTCGTCACGGTCGCGGCCGGGATCACCGTGCCCACGGTCGGCGACCAGGGCCGGCTGCCGTCCTCGCTGCCCACCCCCGGCCTGCCCGACGTTCCGTTCACCCTCGACACGTTCACGACCGTCGCCCCCTACGCGCTCGCCATGGCGCTGGTCGGACTGATGGAGTCCCTGATGACGGCCAGGCTCGTCGACGACATCACCGACACCCGCTCGAACAAGACCCGGGAGTCGATCGGCCAGGGCATCGCCAACATCGTCACCGGCTTCTTCGGTGGCATGGGCGGCTGCGCCATGATCGGCCAGACCATGATCAACGTTCGGGTGTCCGGCGCCCGCACCCGGCTGTCCACCTTCCTGGCGGGCTCCTTCCTGATGGTGCTGTGCATCGTGTTCGGGCCGATCGTCTCCGACATCCCGATGGCCGCTCTGGTCGCGGTGATGGTGATGGTCTGCTTCGCGACGTTCGACTGGCACTCCGTCGCCCCGAAGACCCTGCGGCGGATGCCCGCCGGGGAGATCACCGTCATGGTCCTCACCGTCGTCGTGGTGGTGGCCACGTCCAACCTCGCCATCGGCGTCGTCGTCGGCACCGTCACCGCCATGGTGATCTTCGCCAAGCGGGTGGCCCGGCTCTCCGACGTCACCGCGGTGGTCGACCCCGACGGCAGCCAGGTCGTCTACCGGGTCGACGGCCAGCTGTTCTTCGGCTCCGCGTACGACCTGGTCGCCCGGTTCCGTTACGCCACCGACCCCGACAAGGTCGTCATCGACCTGTCCGGCACGCACGTCTGGGACGCCTCGTCCGTCGCGGCCCTCGACGCGGTCGAGGCCAAGTACGCCGAGCGCGGCAAGACGGTCGAGATCACCGGCCTGAACGAACGCAGCGCGCACCTGCACGCCAGGCTCAGCGGGGAACTGACCGCCGGCCACTGACACCCGGCCGCGCCGGAGTCGGCGCCCGGGGCTGCGCGCGCGTCGCTCCCACGCGTTCCGGGGACAGCGTGGGCCGTCATGCGGGACCGTGTCGGCGAAACGGCCGGAATCGAGCGCGTTCTCCTTCCGGGGAGCGTCGTATTCCGTGCGCTGCCGGGCATGACGCATGACGGAGGCAACTGCATGAGGTTCTTCCGTACCCCCAAGATCGCTGATCACCAGGTGTCGGCCGCCGAGGAGGAACTCTTCGGCGGCCCGCTGCGCTACGACACCGGCTGGGCCGACCACGAGAACGCCCGGCTGGAGTTGACGCTCCTGACCGCCCTGCGGGCCATGCCCCGGCTCGTGCTCGCCACGCTGCGCCGGGCCTGGCGCGCGGACCGGGGCGCGCTGCTCGCCGTCGGCGTCAGCGAGGTCGGCCAGGGCGTCGCCGCGGCGGTGAACCTGCTAGTCCTCAACTCCGTGATGCACACCCTGTTGTCGGGCGGCCCGCCCGCCGAGCGGGTGCAGGCGGCGCTGCCCGCACTGCTGACCGGCGCCGCGGTCGCCGTCGTCAACGCGGCC
>NZ_JAAGMG010001497.1 GCF_010548525.1 Streptomyces sp. SID14478 | reverse complement strand
GCGAGGAAGCCGTCGAGCCGCTCGGCCTGGCCGGCCAGGGAGCCCTCACTGCGCGCCGACACGACCAGGGGCACCACGCCCGCGGGCGCCGCCTCGTCCGCGGCCGGCTCGGGCGCCGCTTCCTCGGGCGCCTCCTCCAGGATCAGGTGCGCGTTCGTCCCGCTGATGCCGAACGACGAGACGCCCGCACGGCGCGGACGGCCCTCGTCCGGCCACTCGCGCGCCTGTGTCAGCAGTTCCACCGCGCCCGCCGTCCAGTCGACCTCGGTCGTGGGGACGTCGGCGTGCAGCGTCGGCGGCAGCACGCGGTGCCGCAGCGCCTCGACCATCTTGATCACGCTGGAGACACCGGCTGCGGCCTGGGTGTGTCCGATGTTCGACTTCAACGAGCCGAGGTACAGCGGCTTGTGCGGGTCGCGGCCCTGCCCGTACGTGGCGAGCAGCGCCTGTGCCTCGATCGGGTCGCCGAGCGCCGTGCCGGTGCCGTGCGCCTCGACGACGTCCACGTCCGCCGGGACCAGGCCCGCACCGGCCAACGCCTTGCGGATGACGCGCTGTTGGGACGGCCCGTTCGGGGCGGTGAGGCCGTTGGAGGCACCGTCCTGGTTGACGGCGGAGCCGCGCAGCACCGCGAGGATCTTGTGGCCGCGTTCCCGCGCCTCGGACAGCCGCTCCAGGACCACCACGCCGGCGCCCTCGGACAGGCCCATGCCGTCCGCGCCGTCCGCGAACGCCTTGCAGCGGCCGTCGGAGGCCATGCCCTGCTGCCGGGAGAAGACCACGAACGTGCCGGGCGTCGCCATCACCATCGCGCCGCCGGCCAGCGCCAGCGAGCAGTCGCCCTGGCGCAGGGCCTGCGCGGCCAGGTGGATGGCGACCAGCGACGACGAGCACGCGGTGTCCACGGAGACGGCCGGGCCCTCGAAGCCGAAGACGTACGAGACGCGGCCCGATGCCACGCTCGACGCCACACCGGTGCCGGTGAAGCTCTCCAGCTCGGGCGCGACCCCGCCGCTCCCGGAGCCGTACCCCTGGCTGGACACTCCGGAGAACACGCCCACGTCGGTGCCCTTGAGCGAGAGCGGATCGATGCCCGCCTGCTCCAGGGCCTCCCAGGAGGTCTCCAGCAGGAGCCGCTGCTGCGGGTCCACCGCCAGCGCCTCGCGCGGGGATATCCCGAAGAAGCCCGGGTCGAACATGCCCGCGCCGCGCAGGAATCCGCCCTGGTCGGTGTAGGAGGTGCCGGGGTTGTCGGGGTCCGGGTCGAACAGGCCGTCCAGCTCCCAGCCGCGGTCGTCGGGGAACCCCGACACGGCGTCGCCGCCCTCGCGCACCAGCCGCCACAGGTCCTCGGGACCGCTCACACCGCCGGGCAGCCGGCACGCCATTCCGACGATGGCGATCGGCTCGCCCGCGTGCGAAGCGCCCTGCTTGCGCAGGTTGTGCAATTCGGTGGTGACGCGCTTGAGGGTGTTGAGGAGTTGTTCGTCCGTGGCCATGCGTCAGTCCTCACGAGAATGTTGATGGAGCCGGATGCGCCTGTACCGCAGTCACACGAGCCCGAGTTCCTCATGGATGAAGTCGAGGACTTCGTCGGCCGACGCGGACTCCAGCTTCTCGGCCACCGTGGAGACGTCCGCCTGCTCGACGACCCCATTACACCGGGCAACCAGACCCTGAAGACGGAGCGCGATAGTGGCGCTCATGGAATCGTCGAGCGTGACCGCAGCAAGCAACGACTCGACGTCTTCTATCTTTGCGTTCACCCGGGAGAGCACGTCGTCGCCGATACCGAGTGCGGCCCGCAGGTAGCCGGTGAGCACGAGCGGGGTCGGCTGGTCGAAGACGAGCGTGGCGGGCAGTTTCAGTCCGGTCGCCTCGCGCAGCCGGTTGCGCAGCTCCACCGACGTGAGCGAGTCGAAGCCGACGTCCTTGAACGCGGTCTCCGGGCGGACGCTCTGCGGCCCGCTGTGCCCGAGGACGACCGCGGCCTGCGTGCGCACCAGGTCGAGCAGCAGCGCCTCCTGCTCCTCCTCGGCGAGCCCGGACAGGCGGCGCAGCAGGCCGCCGTCGTTCGCGCTCGCGGCGCGCGCCTGCTGCCGCCCCGCCGGTACGAGCGTGCGCAGCAGCGGCGGCACCGTGCCGCCGGCCGCCGCGTCGGCACGCACCGCCCGCAGGTCCAGCTTGACGGGCACCAGCAGCGACTCCTGCGACCCGACCGCCGCGTCGAACAGCTCCGTGCCCTCGGCGGGCGTGAGCGCCACGACGCCGTCACGGTTCGTGCGACGGCTCATGCTCACCTGGTCGTCGGTGCTGAGGTGGCTGGTCATGTTGGTGGCGTACGCCCACGTGCCCCAGGACAGGGACAGGCCGGGCAGTCCCGCCGCGCGGCGCTTGGCCATCAGACCGTCGAGGAAGGCGTTGGCGGCGCCGTAGCCGCTGCTGCCCGCGCCGAGGAAGACGGACGAGGCGGAGGAGTAGACGACGAACGCATCCAGGTCCAGGCCGCGCGTCAGCTCGTCGTAGTGCCGTACCGCGTCGACCTTCGGTGCGAAGACCCGGGCCAGACGCTGCGGGGTCAGGGTTCCGACGAGACCCGCCTCGAACACCCCGGCCGTGTGCACCAGGGCGGTCAGCGGGTGCGCGTCCGGCACCGAGGCGAGCAGGGACTTCACCTGTTCGCGGTCGGAGACGTCGCAGGCCACGACCGACACGGCCGCGCCGTGCCCGGTCAGCTCGGTGACCAGGTCCTGCACACCGTCGGCGTCGGGGCCGCGACGGCTGGCCAGCATCAGGTGGCGCACGCCGCGCCCGACGACCAGGTGCCGGGCGATGAGCTCACCCAGCGATCCGCCGCCGGATACGAGGACGGTGCCCTCCGGCGTGAACTCCGTTTCCCCTTCGGGGTGTTGAACGGCGGTGGCGCGGGTCATCCGGGGTACGGACAAGGCCGTGCCGCGCGCCGCGAGCTGCGGTTCGCCGGTGGCCAGAGCGGCGCCCAGGACGGCTCCCGGCTCATCGGTGTCCGTGTCGAGCAGGACGATCCGGCCCGGGTTCTCGGCCTGGGCGGCGCGCACCAGACCCCACACCGCCGATCCGGCCGGGTCGCTCACCGTGCCGTCGCCGGCGGGCACCGCGCCCCGGGTCGCGACGACGAGCCGCGACTCCTCCAGCGCGTCCGCGTCGAGCCACGCCTGCAGCACGCCCAACACCTTTGACGACAGGGCGAGTACGGCGTCGTCGCCCTCCGCGCCGACGGCCTCCAGGACCGCCACCGCGGGTGC
>NZ_JAAGMG010001421.1 GCF_010548525.1 Streptomyces sp. SID14478 | reverse complement strand
CGTCAGCGGTGCGGCGAGCTCCTCGTCCGGTCCGGGCAGGTCGATCGACCCGCCCCAGCGCGTGGGGTGTTCCAGGCCGATGACCCGGCCCAGGCCCCACACGGCCGTCTGCGCGGGGTCCGGTTCGCCGTCCTGGTCGGTCACGGTCACGGCCCGCCGGGTCAGCGCCCACAGGGGTGCCTCGATGCCGGCGTCGCCCAGGGCCTGGGCCAGGG
>NZ_JAAGMG010001302.1 GCF_010548525.1 Streptomyces sp. SID14478 | reverse complement strand
GCACCGCACCACCACCTCGGGGCGCGCGTCGGCCCACCCCTCGGCCTGCGCCGTCCACCGGTCCGAGGACAGCGCCCCGTACGGCAGCACGATCACCCGCCGCGCCCCGAGCGCCGCGCACCGGTCGAGCCCCGACGGCACGTCGGGCGCCGCCCCCGACACGAAGGCGGTCTCGACCCCCGCGTAACCGCTGCCCTCCCACAACATCCGTGCCGCCGCGAGGAGTTCGGCATTGACCGCCGCGTCGGCCGAGCCGTCCCCCACGAGCAGCACCGTCACCTCCGCCCGGTCGTACGGGGTGCGGGCGCCGCCGCCCGAGAGGTCGTCGAGCCGCCGTTCCAGGGCGGCGAGCAGAGCCGGGGGAGGAGTGTGCACGGGGCGGGCTCCTTGCGGGACGTACGAGAGGACGTACAGGGACGGACAACGGCGGGCGGGACCGGACACTACCCGGCGCGGGCCACCGCGCACGTCACCCGTCCGGGCCCCCCGCCCGCCCCGGTCGACCGCCGCTTGGGCACGAGCAGTTCGCCTCCGGCCGCGAGCGCCGCGGCCTCCGCGACC
>NZ_JAAGMG010001258.1 GCF_010548525.1 Streptomyces sp. SID14478 | reverse complement strand
GCTGCTGGGCCGGACGGGGCGCTGGGGCTGACGACAGCCCGAGGCGGGTCGGCCCCCGTCCGCGGAACGGGCCACCGGGCACCTCCCACGGCCCGGGCATCAGGCAGTGGCCCCGGACGCCTTCATGAGGGTGTCCCCGGCCGGGGTCCGCACGTACAGCACCGACCGGCCCGACCGCCACCGCCGCACCAGGCCCGCGTCCAGCAGCACGCGCAGGTGCCGCCCCACGGAGCCGAGGCCCTGGCCGGTCAGGGCGACCAACTGCGTGGTGCTCAGGGGCGATGCGAGCAGGGTCAGCAGGCCGGCCCGCGCGGAGCCGATGAGCGCGCCGAGCGCGGCCGGGACGGGGCGCCGGTCGTGGTCCTCGGCGAGCACGCCGCGGCACGGGTAGACGACGGCGTAGCGCTCCCGGCCCTCCCACGAGACCCACCCCTTCCCCGTCGTCACCGGCATGAACAGCAGTTGCGCCCCGGCCGGGACCTCCCGCGGGGGATGCGCGTGCCGGTTGACCTGGAAGCGGCTCTCGCCGAGCCACCGCGTCCACGGCCGCAGCTCGTCGAGGACCGCCGCCCAGC
>NZ_JAAGMG010000105.1 GCF_010548525.1 Streptomyces sp. SID14478 | reverse complement strand
GACGTGCTCGCCCTGGGCTCGCGCGGCCACGGCCCGCTGGTCGGATTCCTGATCGGTTCCGTCGGCCAGCAGGTCATCGCCCGGGCCGAGCGGCCCGTGGTGCTGGTGCGTGCGGACGACAGGGCCGCCGCGGAGGCGGCCGGGAACGACGTCGTGGTCGGCCAGGAGGGCGAACCCCAGGACAGCGCCCCCGCCCTGGAGTTCGCCTTCCGCACGGCGGCCGCCCGGGGCGCGACCGTGCGGGCGGTGCGCGCCTGGAGCCTGCCGCCGGTGTTCGCGTACAGCCCCGCCTCGCTGGAACTCCTCGACGAGTCCGGCGGCATGGAACCGTACGAGAAGAAGGCGCTGGGCGAGGCCCTCGCCCCGTGGCGCGAGCGCTATCCCGACGTGCCCGTCGTCGAGCACGTGGAGATCGGCAGCGCGGGACAGGTCCTGCTGTCGGTGGCTCCACGGGCCCAGCTCCTGGTCGTCGGCAGGCAGGCCCGCCGTACCGCCGTCGGGGCCCGGATCGGGTCCGTCGCCCACGCGGTGCTGCACCACGCGCCGTGCCCGGTGGCGGTGGTGCCGCAGCCGCAGGGGTGAGGCGGACGCTCAGCCGTCGGTGCGCAGCGACACCGCGCCCACCGGGCAGGCCCGCACCGCCTCCTTCACCAGCGGGTGCTCGCCGGCGGCCTCCGCGCGGCCGGGGAGCACCTCGCTGAAGCCGTCGTCGTCCTGCGTGAACACATCGGGCGCCGTCAGCGCGCACATTCCCGCGCCCACGCACCGCTCCTGGTCGACCTCCACCCGCACGGCGCTCACCACGTCACGGGCAGTTCGAGCATGCCCTGGATCGTGTCGCCGGGTTTGAACGGGATCTCCTCGGCGGGCGCCGCCAACCGCAGGCGCGGGAAACGCTCGAAGAGGGCGCTCAGCGCGATCTCCAGTTCGGCGCGGGCGAGGTTCTGGCCCAGGCACTGGTGGATGCCGAAGCCGAACGCGAGGTGGTGGCGCGCCGAGCGGTCCCAGTCGAGGGCCTCCGGCGCGGGGAACGCCTCCCCGTCCCGGTTGATGACCGAGGTGGAGAACACGACGCCCTCACCGGCCCGGATCGTCTGCCCGGCCACCTCGAAGTCCTCGGTCGCCACCCGCAGCAGACCGTCCGCGATCGACAGGTACCTGAGCAGTTCCTCCACGACGACGGCCATGGTCGTCTCCCCGGCCCGCAGCGCCGCGAGCTGGTCGGGATGCCGCAGCAGCGTGAACGTACCGAGCGAGATCATGTTCGCCGTCGTCTCGTGCCCGGCGACGAGCAGGATCACCGCGAAGGAGACCAGTTCCTCACGGCTGAGCGGCCCGTCCGCGGACTCCCGGTGGATCAGCTCGTCGAGCAGCCCGTCGCCCGGATCCTTCCGCTTGCGGTCGATCAACTCGCCCAGGTAACCCTCCAGTTCGACCCGGGCCCGCTCCACGTCGGAGGCCGCGGGCCCGCGCAGCAGCCGTCGGGACTGTCCCTCGAAGAACTCGTGGTCCGCGTACGGCACGCCCAGCAGCGCACAGATCACCATCGACGGCACCGGCAGCGCGAACGCCCCGACGAGCTCGGCCGGCCGCCCCTGCCGCTCCATCGCGTCGAGGAGGTGGTCCACGGTCTCCTGTATCCGCGGGCGCAGCGCGGCGATGCGCTTCAGGGAGAAGCTCGGGATCAGCATGCGGCGCTGGGTGTTGTGCTCGGGGTCGTCGAAGCCGAGCAGTGCCACGCGCCGCTTCTGCGCGCTCGCGAACCGTTCGGTGGGGGCGGGGAAGTCGTCCCGCTCCCGGTTGCTGGACAGCCGGGCGTCGGTGAGCAGCTCGCGGGCCAGCGTGTGGCCGGTGACCGCCCAGACGGGGCGGCCGTCGTAGAACGTGACGCGGCCCAGCGGCCCCGCTTCGCGCAGCGGCTCGTAGGCGGCGGGCGGCTGGTAGGGGCAGCCGCGGTCCTGCGGGAAGGAGATGGCGGGGGGCGTGGGGGTGGGGTGAAGGTCCTGGCGGGCCGGTTCCGTCGTGGATTCCGTCATGGATCGGATCGCCTCGCAGTGCTCGTCGCGTGCGCGGAGCCGGTCGTTCCGCGCTCCTTCGTCATTGGATGCCCCCAGCACCTATGCGGTCGACAAGAAGACCGGCCAGTTCGTATGGACGGGGTACTTGGCCGGGGGTTTTCGTACACGTTCGAGTGGCGGGACGTCCGCTCAGCTCGGGCGGCATCGGCGCACGGCCGCCACCGGCGGAGCGGATGGCGACGCGGCCGGAAAGGATCGTCGCAGCGACCGGAATCGTGCCGTCCGTGACCGGCGCCGCTGCGTCCCCCTACGGTGCGCGGCGCTCAGGCCCGCAGGGCGACCACGGCCTCGTCCGTGTACGGCAGGAACGTCAGCGTCTGGTGGAAGTAGAGCTCGATGCTGCTCGCGTCGTGCGTCGAGTAGCCGATCGCCAGGTCCTGGCCGAGCCGCAGCTCGAAGTCGCCGCCGCGCGTGGACAGGACGAACGCGCCGTTCAGCGCAGGGGCCCAGATCAGCTCGCCGTCGAGGATGCGGCTCAGGTGGTTGGCGATCGGGTAGCCGTGGTCGGACGTCTCGCTGACCGCCGTGTACGCGTCGGCCCCGAGGAGCAGCGCGTACGGTCCGTCCACGCCCGCCAGCCGCAGCGCGGTCAGGGCGCGGCTGAGGGTGTCGGGGTAGTCGCGCGGCTCGGCGGGCAGGCTCAGGACCGGGTTCGAGGTGCGCTCGCGCAGCCCGGCGATGCCGCCTGCCGCGTACCCGTCGAAGATGGCCTGGTCCTCGGCGAACGCCATGGCGCGCGCCGCGTCCTTCACCGGCTGCCAGTCGGAGTCGAGCGACCCGCGCTCCACGTCGTCGACCGCCTCGCGGCTCACCGTGAAGGGGACCTTCAGCTCGACCAGGGGCTGCACCCCGCGCAGCCGTGCCGTCACGCCGGGCGCGGGCGGCGTGACGTCCGCGAGATGGCCGGTGCCGACGGCGGCGAGCTCGGGGCCGTCGGGGCCGGTGACGTCCACGACCCGGCGGCCCGCCACGTGGCGCTGGAACGTACGCCGCGCCTCCTCCTCGATCTCGGCCCACGCGGCGGGGGTGATCGGCGCGAGTTCGCGGTGCAGGTTGGTGTTCGGTGCGGGGGTGCTCATGGGCTCAAGGCTCCTTTGAGGCTGCCGATGCCCAGCGAGCCGACGCTGACGTCGGCGGCGGGCGCGGGGTCGGGCAGGTCGTCGAGGAAGTCGGCGCTCGGCACGTGGAAGAGACACCCCGTGACCGCCGTCGAGAAGTCGAGGATCCGGTCGTGGGTGCCGGGCGGGTCGCCGAGGAACATGTTGCGCAGCATCCGCTCGGTGACGTCGGGCGTGCGCGCGTAGCCGATGAAGTACGTGCCGAACTCGCCGCGCCCGAGGCTGCCGAACGGCATGTTCTCGCGCAGGATCTTCCGCTCGGTGCCGTCCTCGTCGACGATCGTGTTCAGCGCGACGTGCGAGTTCGCGGGTTTGACGTCGTCGGCCAGTTCGACGTTCGCCGTCTTGGTGCGCCCGATGACCTTCTCCTGCTCGTCGGACGGCAGCGCCTCCCAGGCCGCCATGTCGTGCAGGTACTTCTGCACGATGACGTAGCTGCCGCCCGCGAAGTCCGGGTCCTCGTCACCGATCAGCACCGCGGCCGAGGCTGCCCCGCCCGTCGGGTTCTCGCTGCCGTCCACGAAACCGAGCAGGTCGCGCTCGTCGAAGTACTTGAATCCGTGCACCTCGTCCACGACGGTGGCGGCCGCGCCCAGCCGGTCCACGATCAGCCTGGCGAGCTCGAAGCAGAGGTCCATGCGCCGGGCCCGGAGGTGGAAGAGCAGATCGCCCGGGGTGGCCGGAGCCAGGTGGCGGGGGCCCGCGAGCGCCTGGAAGGGGTGCAGCCCGCGCGGCCGGGGCCCGTCGAAGAGGCGGTCCCAGGCCGTCGAGCCGATGCCCGTGATGCAGGTGAGGGTGTCGTCGGGGGAGCGGAAGGCGACGGAGCGCTCGAGGCCGGAGAGGTCTTCGAGCGTCTCGCGCACCGTGTTCTCGCCGCCGGGCGCGATGGTGACCACGAGGAAGACGGCGGCCTTCGCGGGCGGGATGAGCAGGGACTGCGGTTCGGCCACGAGTTCTCCCGTCGAGGAGGCGGAACCTTTCTGGCCTTTGTCACCTTATGGGCAGCTATGGAAGGCGGCATGTGCGCCTGTTGTGGTGGTGTGTCCCACCTCACCCACCCCGATGCGGGTGGGGGTGCGCAGCACGGTTGGTTCGCTGTTAAACTTTGAACCAAGGCCCCGACCGTTCTCCCCCGTACGGTCGGGGTCCTTTTTTGTCCCGTGACGCATGTCCCATCGAGACATGTGTCCCATTGAGACGCGATGGGGTTACGGTGGAGGAGCGGGGGTCGGCGAGAGCGACGAAGGAGTCGAGCCATGAAGGCACTTCAGTACCGGACCGTCGGGTCCGCACCCGAGGTCGTCACCGTCCCCGATCCGGAGCCCGGCCCGGGGCAGGTCCTCCTGAAGGTCACCGCCGCCGGCGTCTGCCACTCCGACATCGCGGTCATGAGCTGGCCCGCGGAGAGCTTCCCGTACGAGCTGCCGCTCACCCTCGGTCATGAGGGCGTCGGTACCGTCGCCGCCCTCGGCGCGGGCGTGAGCGGCCTGGAGGAGGGCGACTCCGTCGCCGTCTACGGCCCCTGGGGCTGCGGCACCTGCGCCAACTGCGCGCAGGGCAAGGAGAACTACTGCCTGCGTGCCGACGAGCTCGGCATCCGCCCGCCCGGCCTCGGCGCCCCCGGCTCCATGGCCGAGTACCTGCTCGTCGACGACCCGCGCCACCTCGTGCCGATCGACGGACTCGACCCGGTCGCCACCGTCCCGCTGACCGACGCCGGCCTCACTCCGTACCACGCGATCAAGCGCTCGCTGCCCAAGCTCGTGCCCGGCTCGACCGCCGTCGTCATCGGCACCGGCGGGCTCGGGCACGTGGCCATCCAGCTGCTGCGCGCCATGACCGCCGCCGCCCGCGTCATCGCCCTCGACGTCACCGAGGACAAGCTCGCCCTCGCCCGCACCGTCGGTGCGCACGAGGCCGTCCTGTCGAACGCCGAGGCCGCCGCGAAGGTGCGCGAGCTCACCGGCGGGCGCGGTGCACAGGCCGTCTTCGACTTCGTCGGCGTCCAGCCCACCGTCGAGACCGCGGGCGCGGTCGCCGCGATCGAGGGGGACGTGACCCTCGTCGGCATCGGCGGCGGCACGCTGCCGGTCGGCTTCGGCGCGACGAACTTCGAGGTCAGCGTCACCGCCCCGTACTGGGGAAGCCGCGGCGAGCTGATCGAGGTGCTCGACCTCGCGCGGGCCGGTGCCGTCTCCGTGCACACCGAGACCTTCTCGCTGGACGAGGCTCCCAAGGCGTACCAGCTGCTGCACGACGGCAAGATCAACGGCCGCGCGGTCATCCTCCCCAACGGCTGAGACCGGCCCCGTAGAGACTGTTTTCGGCCACCTGATTGGTGCAGCCCTCAACTGTCGGCGTGGAGGGGGCTGTTCCGGGTGACGGGTGATCAATAGCCTGAGGCACAACGCCCGTCACCCACTCAGGGAGCTCCATGTCCACCGCGCAGATCCCCGACATCCTGTCGCCGGAGTTCGCCGCGAACCCCTACCCCGTCTACCGCGCGATGCGTGAATCCGCGCCCCTCGTCTGGCACGAGGGCATGCAGAGCTGGATCGTCTCGCGGTACGCCGATGTGGAACGCGTCTTCAAGGACAAGGAGGCGCAGTTCACCACGGACAACTACAACTGGCAGATCGAACCCGTGCACGGGAAGACGATCCTGCAGATGAGCGGCCGCGAGCACTCGGTGCGGCGGGCGCTGGTCGCCCCGGCCTTCCGCGGCAGCGACCTCCAGGAGAAGTTCCTCCCCGTCATAGAGAGCAACTCCCGCGACCTCATAGACCAGTTCCGGACCACCGGCTCCGCCGACCTCGTGCACGACTACGCCACCCGGTTCCCGGTCAACGTCATCGCCGACATGCTCGGCCTCGACAAGGCAGACCACACCCGCTTCCACGGCTGGTACACCGCC
This sequence comes from Streptomyces sp. SID14478, assembly GCF_010548525.1. Taxonomy (GTDB): domain Bacteria; phylum Actinomycetota; class Actinomycetes; order Streptomycetales; family Streptomycetaceae; genus Streptomyces. The sequence goes on along the minus strand of NZ_JAAGMG010000105.1, from coordinate 4,877 downwards.
GTCATCGCCTTCCTCGGCAACCTGGCGGGCGACCCCGAGGTCGCCGCGGCGGGGGAGCGCACCCGCGTCGAGTTCGCCGAGTACATGATCCCGATCATCCGGGCCCGCCGGGAGAACCTCGGCGACGACCTGCTGTCCACCCTGTGCGCCGCCGAGGTCGACGGCGTACGCATGAACGACGAGGACATCAAGGCGTTCTGCAGCCTGCTGCTCGCCGCCGGCGGCGAGACCACCGACAAGGCCATCGCCAGCATCTTCGCCAACCTGCTGATGCATCCCGAGCAGTTGGCGGCCGTGCGCGAGGACCGCTCGCTGATCCCGCGGGCCTTCGCCGAGACGCTGCGCTTCACCCCGCCCGTCCACATGATCATGCGGCAGTCCGCGGTCGACGTGGAGGTCACCGGCGGGACGATCCCCGCGGGTGCCACGGTCACCTGCCTGATCGGCGCCGCCAACCGGGACGAGAACCGGTACAAGGACCCCGACCGCTTCGACCTGTTCCGCGAGGACCTGACCGCCACGACGGCGTTCTCGGCCGCCGCCGACCACCTGGCCTTCGCCCTCGGCCGGCACTTCTGCGTCGGGGCGCTGCTCGCCAAGGCGGAAGTGGAGACCGGGGTGAACCAGCTGCTCGACGCGATGCCCGACGTGCGGTTCGCGGACGGATTCGACCCCGTCGAGCAGGGCGTGTTCACCCGGGGGCCGCAGACGCTGCCCGTCCGCTTCACGCCGCTCGCGGCCTGACCTGCGGCGGCTCCCCGGTGTAGCATCGTCGTATGCAGCGTTTCTCGTGTCTGAGCTGGTGGCGCCTCACTTAGAGGCGGCCGCAGCCATGCACGAACAAGGGCCGTCCCCGGACGGCCCTTTTCTCTGTCTTCCCCCGGAAGCCGGGCCGTCCCCAGGGCGCCCGTGACCTTTCGGGAGAGACCATGACCACCACCGTCGACACCCTCGGTGCCTCCGTGGCGCAGCACCGCAGCGCCGAACTGGAGCAGCTGATCCGCACGGAACCCGGACGGTTCCGGGTGCTGACCGGCGACCGGCCCACCGGACGCCTCCATCTCGGCCACTACTTCGGCACCCTGCACAACCGCGTCAGACTCCAGGACCTCGGCGTCGAGACGTTCGTGCTCATCGCCGACTACCAAGTACTGACCGACCGGGACGTCGCGGAGAACCTCAGCGAGTACGTCGAGGAGCTGATCCTGGACCACCTGGCGATCGGCATCGACCCGGAGCGGTCCACGGTCTTCGCGCACAGCGCGGTACCCGCACTCAACCAGCTGCTGCTGCCGTTCCTCAGCCTCGTCTCGGTCGCCGAGCTGAACCGCAACCCCACGGTGAAGGACGAGATCGCCCACTCCCGGCAGTCGGCCGTCAGCGGACTGATGTTCACCTACCCCGTCCACCAGGCCGCCGACATCCTCTTCTGCAAGGCGAACCTGGTGCCGGTGGGGCAGGACCAGCTGCCCCACCTGGAGATCACCCGCACCGTCGCCCGCCGCTTCAACGAGCGCTACGGCAACGGAACGCCGGTCTTCCCGCAACCCGACGCGCTGCTGTCCGAGGCGCCCCTGCTGCTCGGCACCGACGGCGCGAAGATGAGCAAGAGCCGTGGCAACGCCCTCGCGCTGTCCGCCACGGCCGACGAGACCGCCCGACGGATCCGCGGCGCGAGGACCGACGCCGAGCGCCACATCACGTACGACCCCGAACGGCGGCCCGAGGTCTCCTCGCTCGTCCTGCTGGCGGCCCTGTGCGAGGGCGGCGACCCCCGGCAGGTGGCGGACGAGCTCGGCGACGGGGGCGGAGCCGCCCTCAAGCGGCGCGTCACCGAGGCCGTCAACGAACGCTTCGCACCGATCCGCGCCCGCCGCGCCGCCTACGCGCAGGACCGCCGCCTGGTCCGGGACGTCCTGCGGGCCGGGAACGAGCGCGCGAACGCGATCGCCGACGCCACCCTCAAGGACGTACGCGCCGCCATGCACGCCGACTACTGAAGGGCGCCCACCCGTGGTGCCGGCCCCTCACCGCACCGGGAATCACTGCACCACGGGTGTGAAGCTCACCGGCAGCGAGGTCAGACCGCGCATCCAGATCGACGGCCGCCACGTCAGCTCCCGCGGGTCCACGGACAGGACGATGTCCGGCAACCGGTCGAGCAGCGTCTCCACCGCCGTGCGCGCGATCACATCGGCCAGCAGCGGGGCGGGGTAGGGGCAGCGGTGCTCGCCGTTGCTGAACGACAGGTGCGCCGCGTTCTCCGCGCCGACGTGGGACTCCGGCCAGATCTGCGGGTCCGTGTTCGCCGCCGCGAGCCCGAGCACCAGACAGTCGCCCGCGCGGATCTGCCGGCCGCCCAGCTGGATGTCGCGCGCCGCCCAGCGGCCGATGAAGTTCTGCGTCGGCGTGTCCAGCCACAGCACCTCGTTCAGCGCCTCACCGACGCTGAGGCGCCCGCCCGAGACGTTCAGGGCGAACCGCTCGTCCGTCAGCAGGAGCCGCAGGGTGTTGCAGATCCAGTTCGCCGTAGGCTGCTGGGCCGCGGCGATCACGGAGATCAGGTCCTGGACGATCTCCTCGTCGGTCAGACCCGCCTCGTCCTGGATCATCCGCGAGGTGACGTCGGCGCCGGGACGCTCCCGCTTCTCCTTGACGAGGTTCTGGATCCGCTCGCCGACGCGCACGTACGCGGCGACCGGATCGTCGCCCTCGGCCGCGTCCAGCGAGATCCGCAGATCGTCCACCAGGTCCTGGGTGTCCGAGCCCGCGTGCGGCATCCCGCACATCTGCACCGCGGCCACCATCGGCAGGGCGTGCGCGTACGCGTCCATCAGCTCGGCCTGGCCGCTGCCGGCGAACGCGGAGATCAGACGGTCGGCGATCTGCGCGCAGTCCCGGGCCAGTTCGAACTGGTCGACCTGCTCGAGGGCGTGCGTGATGACCCCCGCGCGCCGCTGGTGCTCCGCCCCTTCCGTGAACAGCACCGAGGGCTGATAGCCGACGAACGGCATCAGCGGCCAGTCCTCGGGGATGTGCTCCCACTGGTTCCAGCGCCGCGAGTCCCGGGCGAACAGCTCGTCGTGCGCGGTCACGTAGCTGACCTCGGAGTAGCCGAGCACCAGCCACGCGGGCACGCCGCCGTCGAGCAGCACGGGCGCGACCGGCCCGTGCTCCCGGCGCAGCGAGCGGTACAGCTGGGAGGGCGTCTGCTGGTACTCCAGGCCACTGAGCGGGACCGCCCCGTCGTGCGCGGGGCAGCCTGCCGGTGGGCCTGAGGGAGCGGGGGTCTGCTGCGTCACGGTGTCGTCTCCTGGGCCATGGCCAGTGCGTAGAGGTGGTCCACGAGGGTGATGAGCACGTCCTTGCCCGACGATCGGACGCGGGCGTCGCAGTCGACCATCGGCACGTGCTCGGGCAGTGCGAGGGCTTGGCGGATCTCGTCGAGGGAGTGCCGCACGGGCTCGTCGTCGAACCGGTTGACCGCCACCACGAAGGGGGTGCCGTGGTGTTCGAGGCGGTCGATCGCGTACCACGAGTCGTCCATGCGGCGGGTGTCGACGAGGACGACCGCGCCGAGCGTCCCGGAGAACAGCCGGTCCCACAGGAACCAGAACCGCTCCTGCCCCGGCGCCCCGAACAGGTACAGCACCATGCGGTCGTTGAGGCTGATGCGGCCGAAGTCGAAGGCGACGGTGGTGGTGGTCTTCGCCGCCACACCCGTCGTCTCGTCGACGCCGACGCCGGCCTGCGTCATCACCTCTTCGGTGTTGAGCGGCCGGATCTCGCTCACCGAGCGGACGAGCGTGGTCTTGCCGACCCCGAACCCGCCGACCACGACGATCTTCAGGCCGGTGTCCGCGAGGGCACCGAGCGGTGTGCGGTGCGCGGGCAGTTCAGAGGTTGCGGAGCCCATGGAGCACCTCCTTGAGAAGGGCGGAATCGGGGAGTGCCGCGACGGCCTCCGCGGCACGCGGATGACGGGCGGTGACCTTGCCGCCGGCCAGCAGGTCGCCGAGCAGGATCCGTACGACGGTGATCGGCATCCTCAGCTCGGCGGCGATCTCCACGACGGCCGTCGGAGCCCGGCACAGCTCGAGGATGCGTACGTGTTCGGACTGCATCCCGGCGACCGGCTCGCACTCGCTGACCACCAGCGTCACCAGGTCGAACGAGGCGTCGTCGGCGCGACTGCGGCCCCCGGTGACCGTGTAGAGCCGGTCCGGGGCGCCGGTGTCCACCGGCCGGCGCGTCACGAGGCGCCGCTCCCCGTGGCGGATCCGCGCGGTTCCGCCCGCAGGTGCTCGCCGATCTGCTCGACGAGCTCCGTCATCTGGTGGCCGACCACGCCCGGGTCGGCGTCCTCGGCGGCGACGACCGCGAGGTGGGCGCCCTCGCCCGCGTCCACGATGAACAGCAGCCCGCCGTGGAACTCGGTCATCGAGTGCCGTACGCCGCCGCTGCCGTCCCCGAACTCCACCGACGCGCCCTGGGCGAGCGCCTGGATGCCGGAGCAGATCGCCGCCAGCTGATCGGCCTGGTCGAGAGTCAAGTGCTCGCTCCAGCACAGCTTCAGGCCGTCCCGGGACAGGACGAGGGCGTGCCGGGTGCCGGGGGTGCGCTCCAGCAGGCTCTCCAGGAGCCAGGTCAGGCTGGTGTCAGTGGTCTGCATGGCGGGGTCGGGCGGAACCGCGTCCGGCGTTGCCGGACACCGCCCGTGCCTCCAATCTCACGGTGTAGAGCGGGGGTTGAGGGTCCTCGGGTGCCGATGCCTATGCGGGCCGGTCGCCGTCCTTGGCCTTGCGGGCGCGGTGGAAGGCGCCGAAGCGGGCGCCCGCGTCCCGGGCCGGCTGAGCGGCGGTGTCGGTGGCGGGGGC
>NZ_JAAGMG010001180.1 GCF_010548525.1 Streptomyces sp. SID14478 | reverse complement strand
GTCGGCCTCGCCGTCCGAGGCCAGCAGTCCCGCCGCGTAGGCGAGTTCCACCCAGAAGGCGGCCTGCGGCTCCGTGCTGTCGAGGGCCGTCGCCGTGCGCTTGAGGTCCCGGACGCTCAGCCCGCCCGCGCGCAGCACCGCCGGGCCGCCCTCGTCCCAGTCCTTCAGCAGCTCCTCGACGGTCGCCAGCGCCGTGTACGCCTGCGCCGCCGCGGCCGCGTCCACAACCTGTGGACGGTGCGCCGCCTTCTCCCGCACGGCGGGCGCCAGCGGCTGCAGCTCGCGGTGCGCGCGG
>NZ_JAAGMG010000816.1 GCF_010548525.1 Streptomyces sp. SID14478 | reverse complement strand
CGGGGCATACTCGTGCCGTGCGGCCCGCCGGGCTCCTCGGGGACGCCGCACTGGTCGGCGCGGCGCGCGCCGTCGCGGTCCTCGAATGAAGGAGAGCACGGCCCAGATGCCCGCCACGCACGGGGCGAAGGACCCGCACCCGACGGTCCGGGACGTCGCGCAGCGGGCCGAGGTCAGCGCCATGACCGTCTCGCGCGTCCTGCGCGACGACCCGAAGGTGGCGCCCGACACCGCCGCCCGGGTACGCGCCGCCGTCGTCGAACTCGGCTACCGGCGCAACGAGATGGCCCGCAGCCTGCGCCTGGGCGGCGGCACGGGCCTGGTCGGCCTGGTCGTCACCAATCTCGCCAACCCGTTCTACTCGCGGCTCGCGCTCGGCGTCGACGCCGTCGTCACCGGGCACGGCCTCAAGACCGTCATCGGCAACACCGGGCACGACGTCGCCGGCGAGCGGGCCCTCGTGGAGGACCTGGTCGCCCGCCGCGTCGACGGCATCATCGTCGTGCCCGCCGACGACGACCAGCGCCACCTGGCGGCCGCCGCGGCCGGTGGCGTCCCCGTCGTCGTCGCCAGCCGCCCGCCGCACGGCTTCAGCGCCGACTGCGTCCTGGTCGACGAC
>NZ_JAAGMG010000071.1 GCF_010548525.1 Streptomyces sp. SID14478 | reverse complement strand
GCCCGCGCCGCCGACGCGGCGGTCGTCGTCGTCGGCACCACCGACGGAAGCGAGTCGGAGGGCCACGACCGCACCTCCCTCGCCCTGCCCGGACACCAGGACGCGTTGGTGCGGGCCGTGGCGGCGGTCAACTCCCGTACCGTCGTGGTGGTCAACTGCGGAGGGCCGGTCGAACTGCCCTGGCGCGACGAGGCGGGCGCGGTCCTGCTCACCTGGCTGCCCGGCCAGGAGGGCGGTACGGCCCTGGCCGAGATCCTCCTCGGGGACGCCGAACCCGGCGGCCGGCTCCCCACGACCTGGGCCGAGCGGCTCGCGGACGCCCCCGTCACCGCCACGCAGCCGATCGACGGCGTCCTCCCGTACGAGGAGGGGCTGCACGTCGGACATCGCGCGTGGCTGCGCAGCGGACGCACCCCCGCCTACTGGTTCGGGCACGGCCTGGGCTACACCACGTGGGACTACGAGAGCCTGTCCGTGTCCGAAGTCCCCTCGTGCGACGGCGGGTTCAGGGTGTCGGTCCAGATCCGCAACACGGGGGAGCGGAGCGGGCGCGAGGTGGTCCAGGTGTACCTGTCCCGACCGGCGTCGGCCGTGGAGCGCCCCGTGCGCTGGCTCGCCGGATACGCGGCAGTGCGCGCGGCGCCCGGCGAGTGCGCCCGGGCCACCGTCACCGTGGATGCGCGCTCGCTGCGGCACTGGAGCGTCGAGGCCGACGCGTGGGTCGGCGAGCCGGGCCGCTTCCTCGTGCACGCCGGACGCAGCGCCGGGGACCTGCCGCTCGCCGTTCCCGTGCAGGTGCGCGACGGCAGTTGACAAGAGAGCGCTCTATGCGCGGTGCGACCACGCGATTAGGCTGCGTGCATGCAACGACAGTCCTTGACGCTGGAGGACGTCGCCCGTGAGGCGGGGGTCTCGCGGGCGACCGTGTCCCGGGTGATCAATGAAGTGCCCAGCGTGGACCCGGTGATCCGCGAGACCGTGCGCGAGGCGATCCGGCGCACCGGCTACACCCCCAACAGGGCAGCCCGCTCCCTGGTCACCCGGCGCGCGGAGACCATCGCCCTCGTCGTGTCGGGCGCCGGCGAGGACGACGAGAGCGCGCAGAACGCCTTCGCGGCGCGGGTGTTCGCCGACCCCTTCTTCGGGCGGATCGTCGGCGGCGTCGTCTCGTTCCTGCGGACCCGCTCGATGCACCCGGTCCTGATGTTCGCCGAATCACAGACCGCGCGGGACGAGGTGATGGGATATCTGCGCCAGGGCAGGGCCGACGGCGCGCTCGTCGTCTCCACGCACGCGGAGGACCCGCTGCCGCCGCTGCTCGCCCGGGAACAACTGCCCGCCGTGTGCTTCGCGCGGCCCGCGCGGCCTGCCCCGATCAGCTACGTGGACCTGGCGCACGGCGAGGGCGGCCGGATGGCGGCGCAGCACCTCCTGGACCGCGGACGCCGGCGCCTGGCGACCGTGACGGGACCGCTGGACCTGCCCGCCGGTCAGCAGCGGCTCGCCGGGTTCCGGGAGGCGATGGAGCGCGCCGGCCTGCCCTACGTCCCCATCGCGGAGGGCGGGTTCACCCTCGACAGCGGGGCCGCCGCGATGACCCGGCTGCTGGACGACCACCCGCACCTGGACGGCGTGTTCGCGGCCAACGACCTGATGGCGCAGGGGGTGTGCCAGGTGCTGCGCGAGCGCGGCCGGCGCATCCCGGAGGACGTCGCGGTGGTCGGCTTCGACGACTCCAGCGTCGCGGTCACCTGTACGCCGCCGCTGACGACGGTGCGCCAGCCCGTCGAGGAGATGGCCCGCGCCATGGCGCGCATCCTGCAGGAACACATCGAGGGCGAGCGCACGGAACCGACCTCGCTGATCTTCGAGCCGGAGCTCGTGGTGCGCGCGTCCAGTTGAGGCGGACGCGCGCACGACTCACCCGTCGACGGCCGCCGGAAGGCGTACGTGCACGCGCAGGCCCCCGCCCGCGGGGGCCTCGGCGGTGACCGTGCCGTGGTGGGCGCGGACGACGCTGCGCACGAGGGCCAGGCCGAGCCCGTGCCCCCGGTCGCTGGAGACCCGCGGCCGCGCGCGGTAGAACGGCTCGAACAGCCGGTCCACCGTCTCCGGGTCCACCACCGGACCGGTGTTGGACACGTCGAGCACCACGGCGCCGGCGGCCTCGTCGGCGACGACGGCCACGTCGACGGACCCGTCGGGCGTGTTGTGCGTGCGGGCGTTGTCGAGGAGGTTCACCACCGACTGCCGCAGCAGCGTGGCGTTCCCCGCGACAAGGCAGTCCGCCGCGTCGCCCGGCAGCCGCAGCCGTACGTCGGGACCGCCGCGGCCGCGCAGCGCGTCGACGGCCTCGGCGACGAGGTCGGCCACGTCGACCGGTTCCGGGTCGAACGCGACCTGCTCCGAGGCGGCCAGTTGCAGCAGCTCCTCGACGACCGTGATGTTGCGTTCGTTGGTCTCCACCAGCATCGGCAGCAGCTCGGCGAACTCCTCGCCGTTTGGATCGGCCGCCGCGACCTGCAACACGGCCCGGGTGGTGGCCAGCGGTGTCAGCAGTTCGTGCGAGGCGTTGGCCGCGAACCGGCCCTGCGCCTCGAAGGACTCCTCCAGGCGCGCCAGCGTCGCGTCGAACGTGTCGGCCAGCTGCTTCAGCTCGTCGGCGGGCCCGCGCGCGTTGATCCGGAACGACAGCTCGCCCTGACCGGCGCGCGCCGCGGCCCGGTTGATCGCCGACAGCGGCCGCAGGAGTCTGCGCGACAGCAGCCAGCCGGCCCCGAGCCCGACCGCCGTCACCAGGAGCACTCCGGCGACCGACACCGCGAGGACCGCGTGCCACACGTCCTGCTCGTCCTGGATGAGGCCCCCGGAGGCCACCTTGGCGCCCTCCACGGGATGCGCCGGCCGGAACTCGGGCAGGTGGGTCGGGGTGGGCCCGTGCGAGGTCGCTGCCGACGGGGGGACGCTGACGGTGGTCGAGAAGTCGTACGTCGGCAGATAGCGGATCCCGACGTAGATGATCACGACCATGAGGGCCCCGCACCCGGCGAGCGCGGCGCCGAAGCCGAGGAACAGCCGGGTGTGGATGCTCAGCGTGCGCCGGCGGATCATTCGGTCCCCAGGTAGTAGCCGGCGCCGATGGCCGTGTGCACGAGCCGCGGCTCGCCGAGCTTCCTGCGCAGGGTGTGCACCACCAGACGTACGGCGTTGGTGAACGGATCGGCGTGCGCGTCCCACGCCTTGTCGAGCAGGTACTCGGCGCTCACCACGCCGCCCTCGGCCCGCAGCAGCAGCTCCAGGACGGCCAGTTCCTTCGGCGTCAGCCGGATCTCGACGCCGTCGCGCGTGACCCGGCGCCGGTGGGTGTCGAAGGTGAGGCCGGCGAAGGCGAGCAGCGGGGGATGCGCCATGGGGCTGCGCCGGTACAACGCGCGCAGCCGGGCCACCAGTTCGGGGAAGTCGAAGGGCTTCGCCAGATAGTCGTCCGCCCCCAGGCCGAGGCCCTCCACCTTGTCGCCGAGCCGTCCGGCGGCCGTCAGCATCAGGATCCGGCAGTCCAGGCCCAGGGCGACGACCTGCCGGCACACGTCGTCGCCGTGCAGTCCGGGCAGATCGCGGTCCAGGACCACCGCGTCGTAGTCGTACACCGTGAGCCTCTCCAGCGCCCGGTCCCCGTCGTGCACGACGTCGGTGGCGATGCCCTCGCGGCGCAGTCCGATCTCCAGGACGCGGGCCATGTACTGCTCGTCCTCGACCACCAGCACGCGCACGCCGCGGTTCCCTTCCCTACGTTTCCTGTGCCATTTCCGTGGCATTCCTGTGAGGGGTCACAGGGCGGATTCTTCTGCCCTTTTCGTCCGCCGACACTTCTATCAGAGCCCGTATGTGAGTCGTGTATGAGACGTACCGGGCCGCGCTGAAAGACAAAACGTGAGGCAAAGCCCGCGCTGGCTAGCGTCAGTTCCCATGAACTTTCTCAAGCGGGCCTGGTGGCGCCTGACCGGGCACGGGGGCAAGACCCTGAGCCTGACGGGACTCTTCCTCGTGATCTGCACGCTCGTCCTGTCCGGCTATCTGATCCAGGCGGCCGCGGCGCGCGCCGCCGAGGGCGCCAAGCGCCAGGTCGGCGCCGTGGCGACCATGCAGCTCGACGTCGACGCGCTGATGCGCTCCGGCGGCGTGGACACCGACGGCGCCGGACACGGCGGGGTCATCGGCGACAAGGGAGACCTGCACCGCAGCGTCGTCGACAAGATCTGCGCCGCCGCGGTCGTCGACCGGTGCAACTACACCTCGGACGCGGGCGCGTTCCCCACGAAATCCATGAAGCTGTACCAGCCCGTCCCGGCGCCCGCCGGTGAGGGCAGCCCGATGACCGACCTGTTCAAGGCCGACGGAATTCGCGACCTGGATTCCGTCGGGGAATTCCGCAACGGCGACGCCGAGTTGCTGTCCGGACACGGCATCACCCCGGACAGCAAAAAGGACGAGATCGTCGTGGAGGAACGCCTCGCCAAGGCGAACCACCTGAAAGTCGGCGACCGGCTCGCACTGAAGGCGGGCGAACTCCCGGCCCCCGGCCAGAAGCAGAACGAGACCGCGCACTCCTTCGAGGTCGTCGGCATCTACAAGTCCGGCACGGCCGACGCCGGTCAGTACGTCCCCCCGGTGACGGACCCGGCGAACCACCTCTACGTGAGCCCCGACGGCGCCAGCATCCTGATGAACAAGGGCACGGGCAAGGACGGCGTCGTCAAGGAAGCCACCTTCACGCTGCACGACCCCGACGACCTGGACGCGCTGCGGCGGGCCGCGAAGTCCGCGGGCGTCGACCCGCAGATCTTTCCGCTGACCGTCAACGACAAGCAGTACCGGGCGCTCGTCGGCCCCATCACCAAGACCGCCGACTTCGCCACCGTCACCGTGTGGCTGGTCGCCGTGGCCGGCACCGTCATCCTCGCCCTGATCGTCGCCGCGTCCCTGCGCGAGCGCCGCGGCGAACTGGGCATCCTGATGTCCCTGGGGGAGCGGGGGCCGCGCCTGCTCGCCCAGCACCTCGTGGAGATCGTGGCCTGCGCCCTCGTCGCGATCGGCCTCGCCACGGCCTGCAGCCCCGTCCTGTCCGAGGCCATCGGCCAGCGGCTCCTGTCGAGCCAGGTCTCCGCCGCCCGCGAGGAGGCCGCGGACCGGACCCCCGAGCAGGACTACGCGAACACGGGCGGCGGCACGAAGAGCAACGAGCCCGCGGCCGACCCGATCCACGAGATGGACGTCCGTCTCGGCCCCGCCGACATCACCAAGATCGCCGCGACCGGTCTGGGCATCGCCGGGCTTGCCACGCTCGTCCCCGGCATCCGCGTCCTGCGGCTGACTCCGCGCGACATCCTGACGAAGGGAAACTGAGATGGCCGCGTCCGACGCCGTCCTCGAACTCACCGACCTGACCCGCACGTTCACCGGCGGCAGCCGCCGGCGCACCGTGCTCAAGGGAGTCAACCACCGCTTCCACGAGGGCCGCATGTACGCCGTCGTCGGGCCCTCGGGGTCCGGCAAGACGACCCTCCTGTCACTGGCCAGCGGACTGGACGCACCGACGTCGGGCAGCGTGCGGTTCCGGGGCAGGGACATCGCCGAGATCGGCCTCGGCACCTACCGCAACCGGCACGCGGCCACCGTGTTCCAGTCCCTGAACCTGCTGACGTACATGACCGCCGTACAGAACGTCACCGCCGCCATGGAGATCACCGGCGTGAAGGTCCCCCGCCGCAAGCAGCGCGCCGCCGAACTCCTCGGCCTGCTCGGCATCGAGGAGGCCGAACAGCACCGCAGGACCCTGCAGCTCTCCGGAGGCCAGCAGCAGCGCGTCGCGATCGCCCGGGCGCTCGCCTGCGACGTCGACATCCTGTTCGCCGACGAACCGACCGGCAGCCTCGACCACGACACGGCGGCCGGCATCGTCACCCTGTTCCGCCGGCTCGCGCACGACGAGGGCAAGTGCGTGATCGTGGTGACCCACTCCAAGGAGGTCGCCGACGCCGCGGACGAGACGGTGACGATCCGGCGCGGCCGGATCAGCGCCGGCCCCTGACGGGCTCAGCGCACCGCGGCCGGCCGCCGGCCGAGCACCGCCACCACCGCGAGGAGCACCATCAACGGGCCGGCGAACCAGGTCATCGCGGTGGTCGCGGTCAGCGACAGCGTGGCGACGCCCAGGGCGACCGCCGGGATGCTCAAGCCCGCGTAGGCGACGAGGAACAGGCCCGCCAGCGCCCCGCTGCGGCGGGCCGGCGCGGCCATCGCGACGACCGAGCCGACCGCCGCCTTGAACATCAGCCCGGACCCGGCCCCGGCGACGATCCCACCGGCCAGGAACGTCGCCAGGCTGAGCGTGTGCATGCCGGTGACGACCGTCAGGAAACCGGCCGCCTGGGCCAGCAGCCCGAACGCCATCTTCGTGCGGGCTGCGATCCGGTGCGCCAGCATCTGGGCGAGGACCGCGGCGACGTACTCCGTGCACACGACGGCGCCGGCCAGGGCGTGCGAGGGGCGGCCGAGCGCATGCGCGAGGAAGCCGGGGGCGGTCACGGTGAACAGACCGAGCACCGCGAAGGAGGAGAAGGCCGCCGCCGCGGCCGCCAGGTAGCCGTTGCGGTCGCCGTGATCGGCGCTCACCCGCTGCGGACGGTAGCGCGGCCGGGGCCCGGATATCCGCACGGTCTCGGGCGACAGGGCGATCGCCACGGCCACCACCACGAGGAGCACCCCGAAGACGACGTAGGGCACGCGCAGCGGAGAGGGCGCGTACTGCGCGAGGAACCCGGCTGCCAGGGGACCGACGCCGAGGCCGCCGATGTTGGCCGCGGTGGAGACGGTCTCGAACCGCTGCGCCGAGGCGCCCGGCCGGTGCGCGGCGTGCAGCTCGTGCAGATAGGCCGTCGCCGTCGCGGTCAGCATGCCGACGCCGAGCCCGGTGACGAACCGGGCCACGAGCAGCACGGGCAGTGCCGCACTCGTCAGGAACAGCGCGGCGGCCACGCACTGCAGGGCGAGCGCGGCCAGCAGTACGCGCTTGCGCCCCAGCCAGTCGGAGACGTGCCCGGCCAGGACCAGACTGACCATCACCCCCACGGCGTAGACGGCGAAGACCACCGTGACCATGAACGTGGAGAAGCCGTCGTGCGCCGCGTACAGCGGAAAGAGCGGCGTCGGCGCGGTGGAGAACGCCATCGCGACGAGGAAGGCGGCCGCGACCACCCAGAAGCCGGTGCCGTGCCGGGCGGACGCGACGGAAACGGTGGGCGGCGGGTCGCCTTGGGGGGTGAGCCGGGCGCGCACGGGCGTCGACGTGGTCATGGGCACTGCTCCGATCCGATGTCAGCGGGCGCGTGCCCGCCGAGTACGTCTCAGCCTCCGCGACCACCCACGATCGCGTCCAACGAATCTTTGCGCTGGTCATCATCTGTATGTGCGATGGTTGAGGGGTGGAGCTCCGACATCTCGAGTACTTCGTCGCCGTCGCCGAGGAACAGAACTTCACGCGCGCGGCGGCCCGTCTGCACATCGTCCAGTCCGCGGTCTCCGCCGCGGTCAAGTCGCTGGAGCGCGAACTCGACGCGCGGCTGCTCGACCGCAACTCCAAGCGGGTGCTGCTCACCGAGGCGGGCCGGGCGCTGCTGCCCAAGGCCCGCATCGCGCTGGACGCCGCCCGGGACGCCGCCGACGCCGTCGCCGAGGTGCGCGGCGGACTGCGCGGCACCCTGCGACTCGGCACGCTCACCTCGATCCGGCTGATCGACCTGCCCGCGCTGCTCGGCGAGTTCCACCGCAGGCACCCCGGCGTGCAGCTCCAGATCTCCGTCGCCCCCAGCGGCTCGCAGGGCCACATCGAAGCGCTCACCGAACGCCGCCTGGACCTGGCCCTCGTGTCGCTGCCCGGGCCGGCGCCGGCCGGTGTCACCCTGCTGCCGCTGGCCGGGTCGACCCTCGACCTGGTCGTGCCGCCGGACCATCCGCTCGCCGGCCGCACGGGAGTGGACATCGGCGAGCTGGCCGGGCTGCGCTTCATCGACTGCCCGCCGGGTTACGGGAACCGCGCCATCGCCGACCGCGCGTTCGCGGCGGCCCACGTGCCGCGGCACGTCACGATCGAGATCACCGACATCTTCACGACCGCCGAATACGTGCGCGCGGGCCTCGGGATCGCGTTCGTCCCGCGGTTCCTGCTGGGCACCGCGCACGGCCTCGCCGTGCTCCCGGTGACCGGCGCCGACCTGCACTGGCCGCTGTCCCTCGCGACCCCCGCCGACCGGCCGCCG
>NZ_JAAGMG010000770.1 GCF_010548525.1 Streptomyces sp. SID14478 | reverse complement strand
GTGCTGTGGTCGGCCCGGCTCGCCGGGGACCTGCGCCCGTTCGCGGCCGACGACGGGTCGCTGCACCTACTGGCCCTGGGCGCCGACCAGTTGACCCGGGAGGTCGTCCGCCTCGACACGGGGAACCGGACGGCGCACCGGGTCCGACTGCCGGCCCCGATGGACCAGGCGGAGGCCGCCGGGAGCGGGGGGACGGTGTACGTCTACGCGGCCGGCGGTCTGCTCCTGGCCGTGGACACCCGGCCCACGACGCCGGCGGCCGACGCGGTGCGCTGGCAGCAGGACACCTCGGTC
>NZ_JAAGMG010000586.1 GCF_010548525.1 Streptomyces sp. SID14478 | reverse complement strand
CGGACGCGGCGCCGCTGCTCGACCGGGAGCAGGCGTGACGCGGACCCGTCGTACCCCGGCCCGGCGGTCCGACCTGCGCGCGAGAGGCGCCGCGCACCCTGGGAACATGACCGCATGACCGCACCATTGCACCGGCCCCGGCCCGGGACGCCCGACACCCAGCAGGGCATGCGCCGCCGCAATCTCTCCCGCGTCCTGCACGCGGTGGCCGCCGAGGGCCCGCTGTCCCGGGCCTCGGTCGCCGGGCACATCGGGCTGACCCGGGCCGCCGTGTCGACCCTGGTCGACGAGCTGATCCGGGCCGGTCTGCTGGAGGAGCTGGGGCCGGGGCGGCCGGGCGGATCAGC
>NZ_JAAGMG010000513.1 GCF_010548525.1 Streptomyces sp. SID14478 | reverse complement strand
GGCGGTGCGCTCGGCGCCGGCCGCGGCGATGGCATCCGGGGTGTCGGTCGTGCGCACCAAGCTGCTGTTGTTCACGGTGTCGGCGGGTCTCGCCGGTTTCGGCGGTGTGATGTACGCGTCGTACAACACCCGGATCACGGCGACCGACTTCACGGCGATGACGGGGCTCATCTGGCTTGCCGTGGTGGTCGCCGCGGGGGTGCGCAGGCCGCAGTTCGCGGTGGTCGCCGGGCTGACGTTCGCCGTCGTCCCGCACCTCATCAGCGACTACGTGACGGAGTCCGTGCAGGTGCCGGTCATCCTGTTCGGGCTCGCGGGACTCGCGCTCGCC
>NZ_JAAGMG010000467.1 GCF_010548525.1 Streptomyces sp. SID14478 | reverse complement strand
TGAGGCGACGGACGGCCTGCCGGAGGATGCACGCGCGCTGCTGCCGGGGCTCGTCGTCGGCGACACGGCGCGCGTCACGCCCGAGCTGCACGCGGCGTTCCAGGCGACGGACCTGCTGCATCTGATGGCGGTCAGCGGAGCCAATTTCACGATCCTGCTGGCCCTGTTGATCGGCCCGCCCGGCACCGCGCACCGCGTCGAGCGGCGGGGACTCGCGCCCCGGATCGGGCTGTCGCTCA
>NZ_JAAGMG010000424.1 GCF_010548525.1 Streptomyces sp. SID14478 | reverse complement strand
CGCCGTGGACGCCCGCGCGCTGGGCGTCCGCAAGGGCACGCACAAGGTGACCGCGCGGGCCGTGGACGCCAGTGCCGCCCTGCGCGACCCGGCGGCCCGCGCGGCGGCCGCCAACAGCGTGACCTGGACCGTATCGGCCCGCTAGGGCACCTTGCCGGCCACGAACACCGCCGTCGTGACCGCGAACAGCAGCAGGCACGTGACCGGCCAGTACAGCAGCCGCGCCGCGGCGTTGCCCCGCCAGTCCACGAGCCCGATGCGCCGGTCCGAGGTGTGCTCGACGGCATTGAGCGCCACGAGCCCGATGACCAGGTACAGGATGAAGTAGAAGTACTCGGCGTACACGATGCCCCCGCCGGCCCCCGTCGCGGACCGCAGCGAACTGTGCTGCACCGAGACCACCAGCATCATCGAGCCGCAGAATCCGATGACCGCCCAGGTGCTGAAGCCGGACAGGGAGCGCCGGTCGGAGTCCTTGGTGACGACGAACAGCGAGGCGAAGACCAGCATCGCGATCACTGCCAGCGGGACCAGACGGTCGAGCAGCGGGCTGAGGAAGGCGCGGTTGAGGCCGATCGAGTACGACAGTTCCGGGACCTTGCCGTCCAGGCGCAGGCCCGGACGTCCGTAACTGGTGCGCTCGTTGGAGTGGCCGATGCCGAAGGTCGTGAACTGCGGCTGCCACTCACCGCTGACGATGTGCTGGTACATGCCGTACTTCTGGTGGGCGTCCCACGGCGGGTACGAGCCGAAGTCCGGGACGAGCGCGGTGGTCGCGGAGTGCTTGGGCCACATCACCAGCCACATCACCTGCCGGTCCAGCGGATAGTGGCTGTAGTCGAACTTCTCGCGCACGGTGGTGCTCAGCCGCCAGCCGACGACCTCGTCGCCGCCGGCCACCGGGTCCCGGTAGATCTCGTCGCCGATACCGCCGTCGACCGCGTCGGGCAGGTCGATCTGAGCGGACCCGGCCTCGCCCTTGGGCAGCCGCTGCCAGATGTAGCCGGTCAGTTTGACGTTGTTGCTGTCCGTGTACTGCATCGTCTCGATCATCAGGCCGGTGGGGATGGTCCTGCGGCCCGCCAGGTCCTCCTTGGCGAGCGCCTTCTCGGTCTGGGCCGGGTCGGACACCTGCCTGCCGGGCAGCGAGTGCACCCCGCTGTCGACGGCCACGCACACCCAGATGAAGACGGTGGCCGCCACGCACAGCACGCTCACGGCGGCGCTGAACCAGGCGAGGGCCCGCAACCGGGTCGGGCTCGGCCACAGGAGCGCGGCCAGCAGCGCGGCCAGGCCCGCGACGCCGCAGATCATGGTGAGCGTGGAGCGCAGCCCGGTGCCCTGGAGGTCCTCGATCACGTCGTCCATGGTCGCGGCGGCGACGGCGGCGACCGCCAGGAGCATCACCGCCACGACCGCCGTGAGGATCCTCGCGCGCCCCCAGGGAGGCGGTCCCTTGCCGGACGGCTCGTTCGTCATCGGCACCTCGTCCACGTGCGGAGATCGGACAGCCACCAGCATCCGACGCCCGCCGGGACCTCGCACGTCGAGCGCCCGTCGAGTGGCGGGGCGCCGGGGCGCGGGTGAGGCTGACGGGGTGACCCGGGGGTGACGAGAGGCGATGAGGGATGTTCGCAGCACTCGGTCGGTTCGTGGTCCGCAGGCCCTGGTGGGTGATCCTCGGCTGGGTCGTGGTGGCGGCAGCGGTGATCTCGCTCGCGCCGAAGCTGACGTCCAGCTCGGACGAGGCGAGCTTCCTGCCCGACAACTATGAGTCGATCAAGGCCTCCGACATCCAGGAGGCGAAGTTCCCGGCGCAGCAGAACGTCGGCGCCGTCATCGTCTTCCAGCGCTCCGACGGCGAACGGCTGACGCTCGCCGACCAGGCCGACGTCGCCCGAGTCTCCAAGGACCTGGCCGGCAAGGACATCGCCCAGGTCGAGGCGGTCGTCCCCGGCAAGCCGTCGCCCAACGGGCTCGTGCAGACGTCGATGGTCGCGATGCCCAAGCTGACCGACCCCTCCGACACCTCCCAGCAGGACGCGGTCAAGACGCTGCGCAGCGACCTCCAACAGGACGTCAAGGGAACGGACTTGAAGGCCGGCGTCACCGGCTCCGCCGCGACCGCGCTCGACGAGGCCGACGCCTCCGAGCGGGCGGGCCTCCTCGTCGGCGTCGGCACGATCGTGATCATCATCGTGCTGCTCCTGGTGATCTTCCGGAGCCCGATCATCGCGCTGCTCCCGGTCGTCCTCATCGGCCTGATCTCGCCGCTGGCCACCGGTCTGATCGCCTCCGCCAACAAGGCGTTCGACATGAAGGCGGACTCCTCGATCCAGGAGCTGCTCACCGTCGTCCTGTTCGGCGTCGGCACCGACTACATCCTGTTCCTCCTGTTCAGATACCGGGAGGCGCTGCGCGGCGGCGAGGACGCCAAGTCGGCGATGGTGCACGCCGTGGAACGGGTCGGCGAGGCCATCACCTCGGCGGCCGGCGCGGTCATCGTCGCCTTCGCGGCGCTCGCCCTGTCCACCCTCGGCATGCTCAAGTCGATGGGCCCGGCGCTCGCCATCGCGGTCTTCGTGACGCTGTGCGCGGGCCTGACCCTGGTGCCGGCCGTGGTCTCCCTGCTCGGCACCAAGGTGTTCTGGCCCTCCAAGTCCTGGCAGCGCGAGCCGCAGGGCACCGGCTTCGCCCGGCTGGGCGGGGCCATCGGGCGCCGCCCGGCGGTCTGGGCGCTGGTCTCGGGGCTCGTCATGGCCGTCCTGGCGCTCGGCGCCCTAGGCTACAAGGCCAACTTCGACCTCGCCACGTCGTCGCTGCCCAAGACGAAGGAGTCCATGGTCGCCCTGAAGGACCTGGAGAGGGGCTTCCCCGCGGGCACGACCGACCCCACCAGCGTCTATCTGGAGTCCACGGCGGACCGGCCGCTGACCCCGGCGCAGGCCGCGGAGTTCCACCGGTCCCTGTCCCGGGTGGACGGCGTCGGCACGGTCGGCGCGGCCACGCTCAGCAAGGACGGCACGGCCGCGGCGTACAGCGTGATCCTCGACGACCCGCCGGCCTCCGAGGGCGCGATGGCCACCGTCAAGGACGACCTGCGCCCGGCCGCCCACGCGGACGCGCCGGACGGTACGCGGGCCCAGGTCGGCGGCATCACGGCGGTCTACGTCGACATCAACAAGGCCGTGGACCGCGACTACTCCGTGGTCTTCCCGGTGGCGGCGATCTGCATCATGGTCATCCTCGGCCTGCTGCTGCGCAGCCTGGTGGCGCCCTGGTACCTGATGCTCTCGGTGGCCCTCGGCTTCGGCGCGACGCTGGGCGCCACGTCCTTCCTGTTCACCCGGATCGGCAGCCAGCCGGGCCTGATGTTCATGCTGCCCGTGATCATGTACTTGTTCGTCGTCGCACTCGGCACCGACTACAACATCCTGATGGTGTCCCGGCTGCGCGAGGAGGCCCGCGAGGGCCGCACCCCGCACGAGGCGGCGGGCACGGCGGTGCGCCACTCGGGCCCGACCATCGCCTCCGCCGGCGTCATCCTGGCGGGCACCTTCGCGACCCTCATGCTGGCCGGCAACTCGACGCTCTCCCAGATGGGCTTCGCCCTGTCGTTCGGCATCGTGATCGCGGCGTTCGTGATGGCGATGGTGTTCACCCCCGCGCTCACCGCCCTGATCGGACACGCGGCGTGGTGGCCGGGCCACGGCGACCGCTCCCCGAAGGGGGAGTAGGGCGCCGGTCGGCCTCCGGCGGAGCCCACGAGACCGCAGCTCACAGGCCACACCGGCCCGCAACGGCGACCGCCGGCACCACCACCCCGGCCACGATTGCGACCGCCAGCCCCACCACCCGCACCCGCAACCCCCGATACCGGCACTCGTACTCGCCGCGCAGCACCCGCGCCCGCTCCAGGGTCCGACGCCAGCTCGCCTCCCGCAGGGCCACGTACTCGGTCGCGTAGGCCCGTCGGACCTCGTCCGCCTGCGACTCCGTCAGCCAAGGGAGCCGGTCCGTGAAGCGCCGCGCCGCCGCCCGGCCCTCGGAGCGGGCCGCCTCCACCATCAGGTAGCCCTCGATCTCGTGGATCACCGGCCCGCCTCCACGAGCTCCTGCGCGGCCGCGCCTCCGTGCCGCAGGTCGAACGCCGGTGACTCGGAGCGGATCCGCGGCAGCGCCGCGAAGTTGTGCCGCGGCGGCGGGCAGGACGTGGCCCACTCCAGCGAACGCCCGTACCCCCAGGGGTCGTCGGCCTCGACCGGCTGCCCGTACTGGGCCGTGCGCCACACGTTGTAGAGGAACGGCAGGAACGACATCCCCAGCACGAACGAGAAGATCGTGGACACGGTGTTGAGCCCGGTGAGTCCCTCCACCGCCAGATAGTCGGGCACCCGCCGCAGCATGCCCCCGGCCCCCAGCCAGTGCTGTACCAAAAACGTTCCGTGGAAGCCCACGAACAGCGTCCAGAACGTCACCTTCCCGAGCCGCTCGTCGAGCATCTTCCCCGTGAACTTCGGCCACCAGAAGTGGAATCCGGAGAACATCGCGAAGACGACGGTGCCGAAGATGACGTAGTGGAAGTGGGCGACGACGAAGTACGTCTCGCCGACGTGGAAGTCCAGCGGCGGCGCCGCGAGGACCACCCCCGTCAGGCCGCCGAACGCGAACGTGATCAGGAACCCGATCGCGTACAGCATCGGCGTCTCGAACGACAGCGAGCCCTGCCACATCGTCCCGATCCAGTTGAAGAACTTCACCCCGGTCGGCACCGCGATCAGGAACGTCATGAAGGAGAAGAAGGGCAGCAGGACCCCGCCCGTCACATACATGTGGTGCGCCCACACCGTCACCGACAGCCCCGCGATGGCGATGGTCGCGCCGATCAGCCCCTGGTAGCCGAACATCGGCTTCCGGCTGAACACCGGGATCACCTCCGAGATGATCCCGAAGAACGGCAGCGCGATGATGTAGACCTCCGGATGACCGAAGAACCAGAACAGGTGCTGCCACAGCAGCGCCCCGCCGTTCGCCGCGTCGAAGACGTGCGCCCCGAACTTCCGGTCCGCCTCCAGGGCGAACAGCGCGGCGGCCAGCACCGGGAACGCCAGCAGGACGAGGACGCCGGTCAGCAGCACGTTCCACGTGAAGATCGGCATGCGGAACATCGTCATGCCGGGCGCCCGCATGCACACGATCGTCGTGATGAAGTTGACCGAGCCGAGGATCGTGCCGAACCCGGAGAACGCCAGGCCCATGATCCACATGTCGCCGCCGATGCCCGGCGAGTGCACGGCGTCGGAGAGCGGCGCGTACGCGAACCAGCCGAAGTCCGCCGCCCCTTGAGGCGTGAGGAAGCCGCCGACCGCGATCAGCGAGCCCAGCAGGTAGAACCAGTACGCGAGCATGTTCAGCCGGGGGAAGGCCACGTCCGGCGCACCGACCTGCAACGGCATGATCCAGTTCGCGAACCCGGCGAACAGCGGCGTCGCGAACATCAGCAGCATGATCGTGCCGTGCATCGTGAACGCCTGGTTGAACTGCTCGTTCGACATGATCTGCAGGCCTGGCCGGGCCAGTTCCGCCCGCATGAACAGCGCGAGCACGCCGCCCAGGCAGAAGAACGCGAACGCCGTGACCAGATAGAGCGTGCCGATCGTCTTGTGGTCGGTGGTGGTCAGCCACCCCACCCACTTCGGGGACTGTGAGGACTGCGACGGCTTCATGCCCGGTACGTGTCCGGGCCCGCCCCGCGCTTCACGTCCCGGCCCTGCCCGGAAGATCACACACCGCGCCTGTGAGGATCGGGGCACTGCCGGACACCTACGGATCATGAGCACGGACGCGGCATCAGCATGAGTACGACGGACGAAGCCTTCGCGGCGGCCTACCGAGCCCACTACTGGGCGGTCAGCCGTTTCGTGGCGCGGCGTCTGGACCCGGGCGCGGGCCACGACGTCGAGGAGGTGGTCGCCGACGTCTTCTCCATAGCCTGGCGGCGCCGCGCGGAACTGCCGCCCGCCACCCCGCTGCCCTGGCTGTACGCCGTCGCCCGCAACTGCCTCGCCAACACCGTGCGGGGCCTGGGCCGAAGACGCCGCCTGCTCGACCGGATCGGCCACCACGAGACGGCGCACCGCGGCCACGTCGTGCCCCCGCCCGACGCGGAGGCGCCCGGAGCCTGGGTGCACGAGGCGCTGGCCCGGCTGAACCCCGCCGACCAGGAGGCGCTGCGCCTGACCACCTGGGAGGAGCTCACCCTCGACGAGCTGGCCGTGGCCCTGGAGTGCGGGAAGAGCGCGGCGGCGATGCGGCTGCACCGCGCCCGCCGCCGGCTGCGCGCCGAGATCGACCGGATGAACATGACCGTGACGGCAGGAGACCGAGACCGTGACTGAGCCCCGCACCGTCCCCGACGAGCTGGCCCTGCTGCGGGCCGCGAACCCGGTGCCCGCGGCCGACCCCCGCTACGCGGACGGCCGCCCCCTGCACCACCAGGCCGAACGCGCCCTCAACCAGCTGCTGCACGGCACCCGCACCCGGCGGGCCCGCCTCGGCCTCGTGCTGCGCGCCGAGGCCGCGGTGTGCGCACTCGCCGCGCTGCTCGTCCTCGCCTTCTCCTGTGTCGCCGGACTGACGACTCCCCTGTGACGGCGGCTACTTGAGCCCGTGCCGGCGCGCGACCAGCCGCTCGCTCGCCCCGCGCGGCAGCAGCCTGCGCAGGGCGAACACCACGGGCGCGTTGCTGCCCACCGCGTACAGCGGCCGGGGGCGCGGCGCCTCGATCGCCGTGAGCACCTTCGCGGCGACCTGCTCGGCCGAGATCCCCTTCGCCTCATTGGCGTTGAGGGCGGCGAGCATGGTGTCGTAGGCGGCCCGGAAGGGGGAGTCCGCGGCCACGTACTGGGTGCGGCGCTCGCTGATCCCGGTGGCGATGGAGCCCGGCTCGACCGTCGTGATGCCGACGCCGTACGAGGCGTACTCGCGCCGCGCCGCGTTCGCGAACCCCTTGATCGCCGCCTTCGAGGAGACGTACGAGGAGCGGTACGCGAGCGGGAAGCTGGCCAGCATCGAGCCGACCATGACGACCCGGCCGCGACGCCGCGCCCGCATCCCCGGCAGCACCAGCTGGCTCAGCCGCACCGCCCCGAACACGTTGACCTGGAACAGCCGCCGCACCGCGTCCATCGGCAGCTCCTCGAAGGGGCCGCTCTGCGACTCGCCGGCGTTGTTGACGAGCACGTCCACCTCGCCCGCGGCCGCCGCGCACGCCTCGATGCTCGCCTCGTCCCCGAGGTCGAGGGCGAGGTACGTGACGCCGGGGAGGGGGGAGTCGACCTTCTCCGGGTCGCGGCTGGTGCCGTAGACCTCGTAGCCGCGCCGGACCAGTGCGGCCGCGACGGCCGCGCCGATCCCCGACGAGGCGCCCGTCACCAGGGCCGTGCCGCGCGTCACAGGGTCCTCGCCAACGCGCGCCCGGCCGCCCGGCCGGAGAAGATGCAGCCGCCGAGGAAGGTGCCCTCCAGCGCGTTGTAGCCGTGCACGCCGCCGCCGCCGAACCCGGCGACCTCCCCGGCCGCGTACAGCCCGTCGAAGACCTCGCCGTCCGGCCGGACGACCTGCGAGTCGAGGTTCGTCTCCAGGCCGCCCAGCGTCTTGCGGGTCAGCACGTGCAGCCGCACCGCGATCAGCGGGCCCTGTGCCGGGTCGAGCAGGCGGTGCGGCTTGGCGACGCGGGTGATGCGGTCGGGCCAGTAGGCGCGGGCGTTGCGCACGGCCATCAGCTGGAGGTCCTTGGAGTAGCCGTGCCCGGCCTCCCGGTCGCGGGCCACGATCTCCCGCTCCACCTGCTCGTACTCCACCGGCGTCCGGGGCGTCAGCTCGTTCATCCCGGCGACGAGGTCCTTGAGGTTCCTGCGCACCACGAAGTCCTCGCCCCGGTCCAGGAACGCCTGGATCGGCCCGGGCGCCCCCTTCTTCACCCGCTGCAGGACCAGCTTCAGGTCCTTGCCGGTGATGTCGGGGTTCTGCTCGGACCCGGAGAGCGCGAACTCCTTCTCCACGATGGCCCGGGTCAGCACGAACCACGTGTGGTCGTACCCGGTCGCCGTGATGTGCCGGAGCGTGGCGAGCGTGTCGTGGCCGGGGAAGAGCGGCGCGGGCAGCCGCTTGCCCGTCGCGTCCAGCCACAGCGACGACGGGCCCGGGATGATCCGGATGCCGTGCCCGGGCCAGATCGGGTCCCAGTTCTTCAGCCCCTCGGTGTAGTGCCACATGCGGTCGCGGTTGACGAGGGAGGCGCCCGCGTTCTCGGTGATCTCCAGCATGCGCCCGTCGACGTACGCGGGCACGCCCGTCACCATCGACCCGGGGGGCGTGCCCATCCGCTCGACGGGCCAGTTCTTCCTGACCAGTTCGTGGTTCGCGCCGATGCCGCCCGAGGTGACGACGACGGCCCGCGCGCGCAGTTCGAAGTCGCCGACGCCCTCCCGCGAGGACTTGACGCCGCGCGCCTGCGCGGAGGGCTCCAGCAGGGTGCCGCGCACCCCCACGGCCGCCCCGTCCTCGACGATCAACTCGTCCACCTGGTGGCGGTACTTGAAGGTCACCAGGCCCCGGGCCGCCGCCCGCAGGACCGGCTCGCGGAACACCCGCACGACCTCCGGGCCCGTGCCCCACGTGAGGTGGAAGCGGGGCACGGAGTTGCCGTGGCCGGTCGCGGTGCCGGCGCCGCGCTCGGCCCAGCCGACGTTCGGCGTGACCTTGAGCCCGAGCCCGGCCAGGTAGTCGCGCTTCTCACCGGCCGCGAACCGCACGTACGCCTCGGCCCACTTGCGCGGCCAGTGGTCCTCGCGCTCCCGGTCGAAACCGGCGGAGCCCAGCCAGTCGGAGAGGGCCAGTTCGTAGGAGTCCTTGATGCCCATCCGCCGCTGCTCGGGGCTGTCGACGAGGAAGAGACCGCCGAGCGACCAGAACGCCTGGCCGCCGAGGTTGGCCTCGTTCTCCTGGTCGACGAGCATGACGTGCTTGCCCGCACGAGTCAGTTCGTAGGTGGCGACGAGCCCGGCGAGCCCGGCTCCCACGACGACGACATCGGCACCGGCGTCACTCATCGGGTCTCCCTCGGTGTGCTGTAGGCGTTGAGTACGTTCAGGAACAGGGCCTCGCGCCGCGCGCGTACGGCCTCGTCGTCGGGCTGCAGCAGGACCTGGGCCGCGGTGCCGTCGTGCACGGCCACGAGCGCGTCGCCGAGCGCCTGTTCGTCGGGGACGGCGCGCCCGATCCGGTCCAGCGCCGCGACGAGTACGGGGACGAGCGCGTCCCGGATCGCCGCCTCCCGGGAGGCCATGACGCGGCGCAGACCCGGATTGCGCAGGGCGTGCGCGGTGAACTCGGCGTTGATCCGGAACCAGGCGTCGTCCACCGGGTGCGCGGCGAGGGCGGCCCGGACCGCGGCCTCGGGGTCGGCCGGGTCGAGCCCGGCGAGCGCGGCCCGCATGTCGTCGAGCATCCGCGCCGAGCGCTCCTCCCACAAGGCGAGGAACAGCTCGTCGAGGGAGGAGAAGTTCGAGTAGAAGGCGCCCCGGGTGAATCCGGCCCGCTCACAGACCTGCTCGACCGTGGAGCGCCCGAAGCCGACCCCGGCGAACACGTCGAGCGCGGCGTCGAGCAGCCGCCGACGGGTGCGCGCACGCCTGCGGGTGACCGTTCCCGGCATCCTCGCCCCTTCCCGGTACGCCCGTCGGATACAGGAACGTATTCGATACGTTCCTGTATCCACAAGGGTGCGGCAGCCGCCGCGGCCCGGTCGGACGAAGAGTCCCGGTCGGAGGAAGAGTCCCGGTCGGAGGAAGAGTTCCGTTCAGGCGAAGATCTCGCTCAGACGAAGATCTCGATCAGCGTCCACACGGCGAGCAGCAGCATGCACGCGCCACCCACCCGCTGCACGGTCTTCAGCGGCACCCGCTTGGCGATGAACCGGCCGGCGACCAGCGCGAGCGCGGACACGGCCATCAGGGCGGCGGCGGAGCCGATGGCGGTCGACCAAGTGCCGTTCGTGGCGGCGAGGTTGGCGGTGGTGATCTGCGTCAGATCGCCCCACTCGCCGATGAAGACGGCCATGAAGGCGGTGCCGAAGACGGGCCAGAAGCCGGTCACGGTCTTGCCGCCCGCCTCGTCGTCCTCGTCGTCGTCGCCCCCGCGCAGCAGCATGAAGGCGCCGAACGCGAACATCAGCGCCGAGACCAGCTTCACCACCCAGTCCGGCAGCAGCCCCAGCAGCGAGCCCGCCCCGACGGCGATGGCCACGTGCACGATGAAGGCGGCCGAGGTCCCGAACCAGACGTACAGGGGCTTCATCCGCGTACCCATCGCCAACGAGGCGAACATGGTCTTGTCGGGAAGCTCGGCGAGGAAGATCAGCCCGAAGGCGGTGAGGATCGCCAGGGGGTCGAGATGCATCAGCGGGTGCTTTCTGTACGGGCCGGGTCCTCGCAACCCACCCGCCGCGCGGAGAGGACCACTCGACCCGGCAGCGGACGCACGAGGGCCGTGAAGCCGTACGTGCGCGTCGTTCTGCCTGGTCGAAGGTCTCGCCCACCCGGCCCTCACAGCGTGTGACGGCGCGGGCCCGGCCACCGGGAACCCGGGGGTTCCAGTGTGTCGACGACCGGTTCGCGGGGCTACTCCCCTTCGCTTGCTCCGTCAAGGGTACACGCCGACCGGCGCGGGTTCGAGGGCCACGAGGCCCGGCGGCGGCCGCGGGGGCCGGGAGTACGGTGTGGGAACCGAGGGCCTCCCGCGCTCCGGCTCACGCGCCGGTGCCGTTCTCGGTGATCCACGACACCGCGCCCGCCGCCGACCGGGCACGGGACGGGTTCGCCTCATGAGAGAGCCGACAGAGCAGGACCTCGCCCCGGCCGCCGGGCGGTCCCCGAAGCCCGTGGCCCAGCGGGGTTCCTCGCCGTGGGACGCCGAGCGGGTGCGCCCCCTGACCCGGGTCCAGGTCGTCGACCACTTCCAGGAGCTGGGCGAGCTGTACGCGGCCCACTCCGGTGCCGAGACGGGGCGCTGGGAGGAGATCCACCACGCCTTCCTCGGGCGCCTCGCCCTGGACATGCGCCGCCCCGGGTTCGCGCTGCTGGTCGCCGAGAACACCCGGACGACGGCGTTCGCCTACGGCTTCCCCGTCCGTGCCGGACTCTTCGTGATCCGGGAGATCGTCGTCGGCCCCCGGGTGCGACGGGAGGGCGCCGACCGGGACTGGAACCTGGCCCGACGCCTGCAACGCCGCCTGCTCGGCGACCACGGCGACGCCACGGGGGTGACGCTGGTGGAGCGCTCCGACGTGTGGGCGCTCGAAGCGCTGCGCGTCTGGGGGTGGCGGGACGCGCCGCGCGAGAGCTGGGGCGCACCGCTCTTCGTACCGTGCCGGGTGCTGCTGCTCGACCCGTGACGCGGCGCGGCGGCCCGCGCCGCGCGCGGGCCTGCCCCCGCGAGCGCGGACCTTTACCCGCGGCGGCAAGTCGACGATGCTGACCCGGCGTTGGACGATGATCGATCCGATCGGGGTCGGTCGGTCCTGAGGGGGAGGCCGGCGGCTACCGGCTCTCGGTACGGGCCGAGGACGTGGACGTCCACCGCTTCGAGGAACCCGGCTGGACGCCCTGCGCACCGCGGCGGCCGAGGACCACTGGGACGCCGAACTGCGGCTCGGACGGTCCGCGGACGTGCTCGCCGCACTCGAATCAGCGGGCAGGCAACGGCCGTTGAGCGAGCGGGTGGCCGGGCTGCGGATGCGGGCACTGTCCGCGGCCGGCCGGCAGTCCGACGCCCCTGCCATCCCGGTAGGACTGCTGGGCATGTGCGCTCCCGAGCCTCAGGTGGACTGCCCGTCCGAACTTGCAACTGGTGGTTACTTGCAACTGGCGGTTCTGCCGCAGATGGTCCGGTCACTTCGAACGGTTCCCGCAGGGGCGAGGCGCTGACCGCTGCCGTTCGCCCCCTGTTGATGTCAGCCGGTGCAGTCAGCGATGTGGGGCGCTCTGCGGATCTGGTGAAGCCCCGGAAAGCCGAGCCTGTGCCAGGATCGCGGGATGCTGCGACTCACTGATTTCATCATCGACTGCCCGGACACGATGAAGCTGGCGGCCTTCTACTCCGAGGTGACGGGCCGTCCGGTCAAGGAGGACAGCTCCGAGGACTGGGCCGGCATCAAGTTCGGCGAGATCGAGCTGGCGTTCATCCGGGTGGACGACTACCGCGCTCCCCAGTGGCCCGACAGCGAGCACCCCAAGCAGTTCCACCTCGACTTCGAGGTGGACGAGATCGAGTCCGAGCAGCGCCGCGTCCTCGACCTCGGCGCGACACTGAGGCAGGACTTCATCGGCCCCGACGGTTACGGCTGGCGGGTCTACACCGACCCGATCGGCCACCCCTTCTGCCTGTGCCGCAACAAGGGCGTCACCTGGACCGACGAGGGCCCGACCTGGCCCAAGGGCGACTAGACCGTCAAGCGGGGCCCGGGGCCCTGGTCCCACAGATGGACACGCACACAGGAACAGGTGAGGCGCCTACCGCATCCGGTAGGCGCCTCACCTGCTGTTTCAGCTGTCGGGGTGGCGGGATTTGAACCCACGGCCTCTACGTCCCGAACGATGTTCGGTCGCCGATCTCGGGTGGTGCGGAAAGGACTCGGGGAGCAAGTCGGCACCCCTCTGGCTCCCTCAGGGGCTCCCGGCTCCGTCTTTCTCGGGCATCGTGGGCTACTCCTCCGTAATCACGGGCGAGTAGTACCGTTTCAATGGCCGCCACCTTCCCACCCGTCGCCGAAGGAAGAGCTCCCTCATGACGACTGCTCCCCGCGGCTCCAGGGCCACAGCCCCCATGCCCGACAGGACACCGAAAGCACTCCGGGCTGCGATCGCCGAGTACGCACCGCAACTCCTGGTCGACTTCGACCGGCACTGGCGCCGTGACATCGCTGATGCCTACGACCTTGCGCCGGTGCCTGCCTTCATGGCGCGCTGGTGGGGGGAGTTCGCACTCGCTCGTGACCCTCAACTCGAAGCAAAGGTGCACGGGCTGGAAGATGCGGCCGACCAGGAGCCCGACTACGCCCGCGCCAAAGCGTTGATCGAGGAGGCTGGTCTGCTGCGCCGTCAGGCGGCGAAGGCGGAGCCGGGCCAGTGACCGAGGGATTCATGGGGCCGCCCTGGCAAGCGGACTGGACCAAGCAGGCGGAGGAGGACCGGGAGTCCCTCCCCGATACGGCCAGGGACCTGGTCCTCGCTGCCCGTGCCGAACTCGTCACTGCTGCGGACCCGTACTTCCGGGGCATCGACACCGACCGAGACCTTCCAACGGGGATGAGCGTCGAGCCTGCCCAGTCCACCCGGCCCGGTGGGCAGCATGTTCTGTATTTCGACCACGGCAGGGGCTGGCTGCGCTACCAGTTCACCCGACGGGTCGTTGATCCACAGATCGTGATCGAGGAGTGCTTCTGGCAGTGAGCATGCGGTGGTGGCTCCCGAATGACCCCCCAAAACCATTCAGGGGCCTGATCCATTAACTGGATCAGGCCCCTGACCTGGTGTTACAGCTGTCGGGGTGGCGGGATTTGAGCCCACGACCTCTTCGTCCCGAAGCAACTCGGGTTGCTCGCTGTCCTTGGGCTGCTCTGCCTGTCACCTGCGCTGATGGTCCGCTGACGTCCATGATTGTTCGCGGTTGTGCGTCGTGGTTGTCACGCAGTTAGACACTCAGTGCGTGCGCCTTGCCACAAGGCCCTCGGAGGAGACTCGCTCCCACTCGAATACTCACTCGCTTGTCGGAGGGATGGCCCCTCTGGCACCCACGTGGGGCGGCAGGCTGACGCGATCACCAACCAAGGCCTGGAAGATGTGCACCGGGTCGATCTCTTCGTTCAGTCCCAGGTCCTTTCGGACCTGCAGGAAGATGCACGCTAGGTCGTAGACCTTCTCGGAGTCACCTGCGTCGAATCCGCCTGCTACTTCGATCTTTGCGACGAGGCGGGACACCTCTCTGCCTCCGTACAGAGACATACGCACTTTGGCTGAGGTCCACAGGGGCTTGGCTGTCCTCAGCCGTGACTCGAGTTCTTCTCTACGCTCAGTTGGTGCGTTGGGCCGGAGTTCCGACAACAGGTTCTCGCACGTGCCTATTTCAACGAGGGCCTTCCAGCTGTCCAGAAACGCGTCCGTGGCCAACTGCGCGATGCGCTTGCGTTCTTCCAGCCTGCGGTTTGCCCGCGATGTCACGACGGCCACTGTGATGGCGGAGACGACGGAGAGGCAGGCACCGATGACGGCAACGTTCTTCACGATGTCCAGGATCTGCATGGAGATGTCATACAGTGCCCCACTGACAGTCAGCCTGCACCCCCAGACCACGCACTAGGGCTGGCGGAGCCACAGGTCACTCGTCCTCAGAGTAGTCGTCGTACTCGTAATCCCAGTAAGAGTGTTGGCGCGCATACTCGTCTCTGATGCCGGTCGCCTTGCCGAGCCGTTGACGAACTGCCTGACGAGAGATTCCGCATGTGCGTCCGATATCGGCCTGAGAAACGTTGGATCGGCACGCATAGTACGTCGCGGTCAGAATGTTTGTTTCGATACCGGCCGACAATTCAGATAGTGTGGCGATGAACGCCAGATGTTCCTCCTTGGTCACCGGAGCAGAGGAACTGTGCGGGGGACCCGGGAGGCGATCTACGGCCCTTTCCCAAGCAAGTCCGTACAGGTACAGAGTGATGGGGTCGTCCAGAGGTAGAGGCACAGTGACAAGCCTAGTTGTCACCGCAGATGCGAGGACTGCCTACCAGGTAGGCGCTTGACCTGCTGCTTGTACGCCGCCGTTGACTTCCAGTGCTGAGTGTCGCAAACTCGAAGGCAGGTCCGGCATGCCCAGGCCTCGAAGACGGAGACATCGCGCTCCGTCTTTTTTGTTGCCCGAACCTTGAGTTCGGGCTTTTTGTTGCCGCCCCGCCTCGGGGACGGTGACATCTGTGTGGCCTAGCTGGCGTCTGGCTGGCAGGGCCGCTACTCAACCCAGGAGACCCAGGTGCAAATCCTTGGTGAACTGGCGTCGTTGGGTTCTCTCCCCGGAGTGGCATGGGTGTTGCGGTGCGTGGTTCGCGACATCTTGGACTACAGGACTAAGCGGGCAGAGCAAGCGCTGAAGCAGCAGATAATTCAGCGAATCCCTGACGCCCAAGTGGCCTCGATATTCCCCGGACTTGATGCCGGAACAGGCGAAGTCCAGGAATAGCTAAGACGGCTATTTGAAACCAAAGATCTCCTGGGCGGGGGGCGTGTAGCCTGTATTGCAGTTTTAAAACTGCACACGGGAGGAATCGTGGACGACAGGCACGTGACGCTGGCTACCCAGCACCAGGCCTTACTTGCGGCCCTGGCCGAAGCCAAGGAGGTGCCTGCGGGGCGCCTGCTGGGCCTGCCCGAGTTGCCCGAGGCTGACGTCTGGGTGGACACAGCCGGAGCTGCGGCGCTGGTTCGAGTGAACCCGAAGACCATCACTAGTTGGCTGGCCCGTGGCGGCCCGAAGAAGCGGCCATTTCCGCCGCCTCATCGCTTCCTGTATCGCCTGTACTGGCGGCGAAGCGACATTGAGGCCTGGCTTCGTGACGAGGCCCTACCTGCCACTACCAGCCTGGACTGATGCAGGCGCCGCAAACGCGTTCCCTTCCTGACCCACCAACTACCCCAGCTCCCATCCCGTCCGCCGTCGACCCACACGTCTGTGGAGCGGGCGTGGTTCATGGCGTCCAGGTGGAGCGCGCCACTGTACGAACGACCTGGACGCCATGGGCCGCGTCTGCTCGGCTCTGCCTGGGTCGATGGTGGACGGGATGGGAGCCCACCACGCTCGCCACGATGTGCCCGCGGCCGGGAACGGCGCCCCCTCCCACCCGGTGCCGGCCGATCCCCCGCCGGAGGCATCGCCTGTGACCGTGGGCAGGATGCGTCCGTGTGCTCGCCTCATGACCTCCGGGCCTATCCACAGTGGGCGGGCGTCGGCGCAGCGGGGCGGAGCGGGCCGGAGGCAGGAGCGGCAGCCCCAGCGGAGCCGGGAAGCCCGCCCGGCGGAGCGGAGCGCAGCCGGGTGCTTGATGAAGTAGGGAAAGTTCCACCGCGCCGGGCACTCTTGCTCAGGGCCTGGTCGGCTGCTCCCATGGCTGTTGAGGGCGGCCTACCTGGGGGCGGGGCATTGAGCGATCTCACGGTGAATCAATGGCGTCGGCATGGACGCGATCGGCTCTACGTCAACTTGCCGGACGGCACAGCAGTTGCTTGGGCTGATAGGGCAACCAAGGTTGTCACGATCAAGGTCCTGGCGTACCGGGATGAAGCCTTGGTGCTTCTGCGGCAACATCTTGGGAGCTCCCTCACTGAACGGCAGGGACCGTCACGATCTACTGACCCCGCTCGTTCTCGACCGGTGCAACCGCGACCGCGGGCTGAGCCTGCTCCCGCTCGTGCAGACGCGCGGATCATGAAGCTTCCAGATCTGACCGTGGCCGATGATCTGGCACAGAATCGCCCTGGCGCCGGGCTCCTGGAGGCCATGGCCGCGCGCGGGCCCTCGACAGTTCAACGGCTCTGGTCCAAGGCGCGAGGCCGCTCCTCGGAGTGGGATTCGTTCTACAGCGGTCTTGCCGGTGAACGGCGTGTGGGTCGTGAGCTAGAACGTCTGCGGGCTCATGGCTGGCGCGTGCTGCACGGCGTCCCGAACGGCAAGGGCGGAGACGTCGATCACCTGCTGATCGGGCCTGGCGGCGCCTACAGCGTCAACACCAAACGGCATCCGGGCGCGTCGGTGTGGGTCGGCGACACGATGGCCAAGATCAACGGAGGTCCGCCCGTTGCGTACGCAGCAGCCAGCAAGGCGGAGGCTGCGTACGTCCAGCTCGTCTTGGAACGCCGCTGTCCTTTCGCTGTTCCGGTAGAACCGGTGCTCGTCTTCGTGGACATCGCTTCACTGCATCGGGCTGCCACTCAATACGCGGTGCGTATCTATCAAGAACGGGAGGTCTCCGCTCTCGGGCCGCTCTCCGGGACGTTCGCCCCGGATCAAGTGGAACAGATCTATGCGGTGGCTCGGCATCGACGGGCCTGGATGCGCACGTGATCGTGGTCGGTGTGATCGTCTACAGCCGTGACCGAGGAGGTCTACCGGAAGCAGATCCGCCCGGTGATCCAGACCGGCGCGACGGCCATGGACGGGATCTTCGGCACGCCCCCGCCTCCGGAGCGGTAGTCACGCAGTTAGTCACGCACAAAGCAAGAGGCCCGATACCGAATCCGGTACCGGGCCTCTGACCTGGTGCTTAGCTGTCGGGGTGGCGGGATTTGAACCCACGACCTCTTCGTCCCGAACGAAGCGCGCTGCCAAGCTGCGCTACACCCCGATGTCGTTGCTCCGCTTCCCGCAGTGCTGCAGGTCCCGGCGACATCGATTACTTTAGCGGACCGGCGGCCTGAGGCGAAATCCGGTTTTCGGGGCCCCGGATCTCGGGGCGGATCCGGTCGAGGAGAACCAGGGCCAGGGCCAGGACGTAGAAGGCCAGGCCGAAGATCACGGCGTTGCCGAGGACCCCCGCGTAGCCGTGGGCGTCGACGTCCAGGAACGGGTACGGGTAGCGGGCCGGTGTCCCCGGCGTCATGATCGCGCCGCGGGCCAGGGCGAAGCCGAAGTAGGCCAGGGGGTAGGCGAGCCAGATCGCGGCGTGGCGCGGTCGCAGGGCGCCGGGCCGGGTGAGGAGCAGCCAGTCCAGGACCGCGCCGATCGGGGTCACGGTGTGCAGGAGCTGGTTGGAGACCTGGCGGGCGCCGGTCACGGCGACGTCGGGGTCGTCGGTCATCGAGAAGCCGCTCGCGGAGTTGGCCAGGATGACGTGGTAGACGAGCCCCGTGATGCAGATGAAGAGGAGGACGCCGCCGGTCACCAGCGGGCGCAGTGGCGGGCGGGCGGTCCAGGCGCGCCAGGCGGAGAGCGCGAAGGCGACCGCGACGAGGATGTTGGACTGGATCGTGAAGTAGCTGAGGACGCGCAGGGCGCTGTCGCTGATCGAGAGGTCGATGACGATGCCGGTGAGCGCCGCGAGCGCGACGAGCGCGCGGAAGGCGGCGGCCACCGGGCGGCGGCGCTGGGGGACTACGGCCTCCGCCGGGACGGAGGCGGCACTGGACGGCGCGATCATGCACCCCACCGTAAGTCCCGTGTACGTAGTGGTGCGAAAGGGGCGTCGGGGTAGCGGGAGGCAGTAGCAGGCCGCAGTAGTAGGAGGAGGAGGTAGCGGGGGCGGGCGGGGTCAGGGGCCGGCCGGGGTCAGGGTCAGGAGCGTCGCCTCGGGCGGGCACGCGAAGCGCACCGGGGTGTACCGGTTGGTGCCGCAGCCGGCCGAGACGTGCAGGTACGACGTCCGGCCCTCCGCCTCGTGCGTCGACAGGCCCTTCACCCGGTCCGTGTCCAGGTCGCAGTTGGTGACGAGGGCGCCGTAGAACGGGATGCAGAGCTGGCCGCCGTGGGTGTGCCCGGCGAGGACCAGCGGGTAGCCGTCGGCCGTGAAGGCGTCGAGGGCGCGCAGGTACGGGGCGTGCACGATGCCCATGGAGAAGTCGGTGCCCGGCAGGGGGCCGCCCGCCACCTCCGCGTAACGGTCCCGCTTGATGTGCGGGTCGTCCACGCCCGTCAGGCCGATCTCGACGCCGGCCACCTTCAGCACGCCCCGGGTGTTCGTGAGGTTCAGCCAGCCCGCCTCGTCGAACCCGTCGCGCAGGCCCTCCCACGGGTTGTGGATGGCGCCGACCACGGGCGGGTTGCCGTTCAGGCCGTGCTGTCCGCGGATCTTCTCGGCCAGGTAGCGGCCGGGGTTGCGCGGCTTGGGCCCGTAGTAGTCGTTCGAGCCGAAGACGTACGCGCCCGGGAACTCCATCAGCGGCCCGAGTGCGTCGAGCACCTCGGGAACGCCCTCCGGGTCGGAGAGGTTGTCGCCCGTGTTGATGACGAAGTCGGGGCGCAGGCCGGCCAGCGAGCGCAGCCAGCGCTGCTTCTTGCGCTGCCCGCCGACCATGTGGATGTCGGAGACCTGCAGGACCCGCAGGGGGTGCATGCCCGCAGGCAGGACGGGGACCGTGACGCGGCGCAGTCTGAAGGAGCGGGCTTCAAAACCCGCCGCGTAAGCCACGGTGGCGGCGCCGGCCGCCACGATGCCAGCAGAGACCTTCAGGGGAATCCCGTATCGCGCGCGCATGTGCCCATCGTGTCAGACCCGCCCCGCACCGGAAATCGGCGGGCGCCGACGCCTTCGTACCTGCGACAATCGAGGCATGACCACGCTCAAGTCGAAGCTGCAGGACGACCTCAACGCCGCGATCCGGGGACGCGATGAGCTGCGCTCCTCGACGCTCCGGCTGACCCTCTCCGCGATCACGAACCAGGAGGTCGCGGGCAAGGAGAAGCGCGAGCTCTCCGACGACGAGGTACAGAAGGTGATCGCGAAGGAGGCGAAGAAGCGCCGCGAGGCCGCGGACGCCTTCGAGAAGGGCGGGCGTGCCGAGTCCGCCGCCCGTGAGCTGGCGGAAGGCGAGATCCTCGCCGTGTACCTGCCGCAGCCGCTCAGCGACGCCGAGTTGGAGCAGATCGTCGGCCAGGCCGTCGAGGAGGCCAGGGCGGCCGGCGCGGAGGGACCGCGTGCCATGGGCCAGGTCATGAAGATCGCGAACCCGAAGATCGCGGGCCGCGCCGAGGGCGGCCGGGTCGCCGCGACGGTGAAGCGGCTGCTCGCGGGCTGACCGCCCGGCGTCGTGTGCATCGGCCGGCGTCGTGTGCGGAGAACGCGTGCGTAGACGCAGGATGCGCGGGCGCGGCGCAGGATGCGTAGACGCAGGAGGAGACGTCCTGGACGTGCGCAGACGCCGACGCCCTGGGTGAGTGAACGTGTGAGAGGGGCGCCCCGAAGACCGGGGCGCCCCTCTCACACGTTCTCGCCTGACGAGGTCTCAGGGACCTCAGCGGCCCCAGCCACCACCGCCGTCGTTCCCGCCGTCGTTCCCGCCGATCAGGCCGGGCGGGATCGAGATGCCGGGGAGCGGGTCGCCGCCGCCGTGGCCGCCGCCACCGGGCTTGCCGTCGTCCTGGCCCTGGCCCTGGTCCTGACCCTTGTCCTTGTCCTTGCCCTTGTCGGGGTCCGGGATGTTGACGAGGGTGAAGCCGGGCGCGGGCTTGTTGGACAGGGCGCCCGTCATGGCGCTGCGCCAGATCGGGCCGGGGGTGTCGGCGCCGAAGACCTTGTCGTGGTACGTGCCGCCGATGGTGATGTCCTCCATCTCGACGTTCTGCAGGGCGCTGCCGACCCAGACGGCGCCGGACAGGTTCGGCGTGTAGCCGACGAACCAGGCGTTCTTGCGGCCGTCGGTGGTACCGGTCTTGCCGGCGTTGGCCCGGTCCTGGAGACCGGCCTGCTTGCCCGTACCGGAGTCGGTCACGCCGCTGAGCAGCGTATTGATCTTGTCCGCGGTCTCCGTCGACATGGCGCGCGAGCACTGCGTCTTCGGCACGCCCAGCGACTTGCCGTTGGTGGTGTCGGTGATCGACTCGATGGCGATCGGCGTGCAGTACGTGCCCTCGTTGGCGAACGCGGCGTACGCGGATGCCATGGTCAGCGGCGACAGACCCGTCGAACCGAGGGTCATCGAGGAGGGCACCTCGTCGACCTTGGTGCCGTTGCCCTGCACCACGCCCAGCTTGTCGGTCATCTGGACGACCGGGCACATGCCGGTGTCGCCGAGCATCTGCACGAAGTACGTGTTGATGGACTTCTCCATCGCCTCCTTGAGGCGATAGGGGCCGACCTCCGACTCGTTCTCGTTCTCCACCTGGTAGTTGCTGTCGTTGACCCACGGCTTGCCGCTGCACGACTGCACGCGCTTGGGGTACGGCATCTGGTACGGGGCCGGGTACTGCTGCGAGATCGGCGTGCCCTTCTCCAGGGCCGCCGCCGCCAGGAACGGCTTGAACGTCGAACCGGTCGGGAATCCGTAGCCGGAGCCGTTGTACGCCGCGTTGACGGAGTAGTTGAGCACCGTCTCGTTCTTCTTGTTGTCGGTGCCGTACGACTTCGACTGGCCCATGCCGAGGATCTTGCCGGTGCCGGGCTCGACGAGCGTGACCGCCGTGGCGACCTTGTCCGTCTTGTAGACGTTCGCCTTTATGGCCGCCTGGACCGAGTCCTGCGACTGCGGGTCGAGCGTGGTCTTGATCGTCAGACCGCCCCGGTTCCAGACCTTCGCGCGGGCTTCTTTCGTCTTGCCGAAGACCGGCTCCTTGAGGAAGACCTCCCGGACGTAGTCGCAGAAGAAGGCCGCGCCCTTGACCGCCGTGATGCACCCGTTCTGCGGCGTGCTGACCTTGAGGCCGAGCGGGGTCTCCTTGGCCTTCTCGGCCTCGGACGGCGAGATGTCGTGCACCTCGGCCATGCGCTGGAGCACGACGTTGCGCCGCTTCTTCGCCTCGGCCTCGTCGTTGATGGGGTCGTAGCGGCTCGGCGACTGCACGATGCCGGCGAGGAGCGCGGACTCCTGGATGTTCAGGTCCTTGGCCGGCTTGGAGAAGTACCGCTGGGCGGCGGCCTCGACGCCGTACGCCTGCTGCCCGAAGTACGTGATGTTCAGGTAGTTGGCGAGGATCTTCTTCTTGCCGAGCTCGTCCTCGACCTGGATCGCGTACTTGAGCTCGCGGACCTTGCGGCCGATCGTCTGCTGGGTGGCCTGTGCGACCTTCGTCGGGTCGTCGCCGGCCTCCTCGATGAAGACGTTCTTCACGTACTGCTGGGTGAGGGTCGAGGCGCCCTGGGAGACGCCGCCGTCGCGCGCGTTGGCGTTGATGGCGCGCAGGATGCCCTTCGCGTCGACCGCCCCGTGCTCGTAGAAGCGGGAGTCCTCGATGGCGACGAGCGCCTTTTGCATGTACGGCGAGATGTCGTCGAGCGGGACCACGGTGCGGTCGCGCGAGTAGACGGTGGCGATCTTGCCGCCCTGGTTGTCCAGGATCGTGGTGCGCTGACTCAGCGGCGGGGTCTTCAGGTTGGCGGGGATCTCGTCGAACCCCTCGACCGATCCCTTGGCCGCGAGGCCGAGCGCGCCCGCCGCGGGCAGGGCGATGCCGGCGAGCACGGCGCCGGCGAGGACACTGACGCCGAGGAACTTTGCGGCCTGTTGGGCCGGCGACAGTCCGCCGCCGCTACCTGCCGAGCGCTTCTTTCCCATGGGGGCAGCCTAATCCGTAGACCGGAGCGTTCCGCGGGAGCGATGCGCCATCGGGATGTTCGGGTGCGGGATCGTGACCGTATTCGGTTGCTATAGGGGTGATTGCGCACGCCCGTGAGGGCCCGTCGGCAGAGCTGACGGGCCCTCACGGGAGGCGGGGAATCAGGCGACGCCCTGGGCGTTGCTGACGACGTTGGAATTCCAGGAGATGCCGCCGCTGGGGGTGCCTTCCCAGTCCCCGAGGAAGGCATTGACGATGACCGACGTTCCGTCCGTGATGGAGAGGTTGACGTCGCGCGTCGTGCCCTTTCCGTCCCGGTTCCAGTAGTAGTAGTGGCCGTCGCCGTAGATCTCTATTCCGCCGACGGCGGAGTGGTAGTCCCCGAAGACATCAGTGACCAGCAGGTGTTCGCCGTAGGCCTTGAACGTCACCTTTGCTCCGCCGTTGTCGGAGTAGTCGGTGCAGTCCGTTCCGGCGCTGGCGGTCGACGCCATTCCCAGGGTGAGTGCCGCCGCGATCGGAACGATCATCGCTGCGCGCTTCGGAAAACGCATGCTGTTACCTCGGTCTTCTGCTGTGATGTGGTTGGTGCGGGTTCAGTCGGCCGAGCAGGCGGATCTGACCGTCACTTTCGGCATTGCTTTCGCTGAGAAAGGGGTGCCTGCGGCGGGAGTCTGTGCGCAGACTTTCCACGACCAGTGCGTTCCCTTTGCCTTGTGACCGTCCTGCTGCTCGGCGTCGACGCTTATGTGCTTCGGGTCGTACCCGAGGGCGACGAGTCGCTCGGCCGCGGTGCGCACGTCCATTCCGGTCACCGCGGGAACCTGCTCGGGAGGAATCGCGCCTCCGATGCGTGACGGGCACGTCTCGGGCCGGCGGACGACGAATATCTCCACGGCGCTCAGCTTCGGCTTGTCCCGTTCGAAACACGTCTTGAAGTTCTTGGCGCCGGCCGGGCTGATGTACCGGCCCAGGCTTGTCGCGTCACGCAGCGCAAAGCCTTTTCCCTGGTCCGCGGTCTTTTCCATCGCGGCGTCGAGGCGCATGGTGATCACGCGCGCCGAGGGCGCCGGGGCGTTCTTGTGCGCTTCGCCCTCCGTGGCGCCGCCGCATGCGCTGGTGCCGGCCACCATCGCCAACAGGCCGATCGCGAGGGCGGGGGAGTGGGAAATTCGCCGCCGAATGATTCCCGTGAACTCCGCAGGGCTCATTTTTTTACCACTCAATCAGTGAACGCTAAATCCAGCCTGGCTCTCACCTGTCCCACCTGCTGGTGAAACCTGTCGGCGCCGCAAAGAGATCATGCTCGTATTTGCATTGTCAAGACGGTGTCCCGACGACCCCGACGGGAATGCCAAATAGACGCACGAGACGGGTTGATGGTTGGGGAGACGTTCCGCATCGATCATGTCACGGTTGCGGCACACATCCGGAGAATCTTGCTCTCCAGACACGAGTATTCCGGGCCATACCGGACTTGACCTGCGGTGATTCAGGGCACAAGATCACCGGCGTCGCAATGTTCATTGGGTAACAGGAGGATTCGTGGCCGATGAAATGGTGCTGCGCGCCCAACAATTCGTAAACACGACTTACGGAAATGGTGCGACGCTCGGCATATCCAAGCTGGAAGAGAACGGCCAGACCAGCTGGACCGTGATGTACGCCCTCACCAGGGCGCTCCAGTACGAAATGGGAATCACCGCCCTCTCGGACAGCTTCGGGCCCACCACCCTCGCCACCATCGGTGAGAAGTACGGCAAGCTGGACGAGACGACCGTGCCGTCCGCCAACTTCTGCCGCATCCTCCAGTCCGCCCTTTACTGCAAGGGGTACGACGGCGGGGACATCGACGGCAAGTACAACGACCGGGTCAAGGCCGCAGTGGCCAAGCTGCACCAGGACATGGGCGTGGGCAGTACCTATCCCGGATCCGCGCTATGGCCGAAGACGGCCAAGGGTCTGTTCAACATGGACGCCTACGTCACCGTCAGCAATGGATCCGGCACCATTCGGTCGGTCCAGCAGTGGTTGAACGGCAAGTACGTCCTGCGCAAGGACTATTACGTCATCCCGTGTGACGGCCACCATTCGCGGGACGTCGCCAAGTCGATGCTGTTCGCCATCCAGTACGAGCTCGGCATGGCCGACGGCGTCGCGAACGGGGTTTTCGGTCCGGGGACGAAGTCGGGCCTGAAGGATCACACGGTGGCCTCGGGTTCCACCGGGGTGTGGGTGCAGCTGTTCTCCGCCGGGATGGTGCTCAACCAGCGTCCGGTTTCCTTCACTTCCACTTTCAGTTCGGCCCTGTCCGGTGCCACCAGCGACTTCCAGAGTTTCGTGAAGCTGCCCGTCACCGGCAAGGGAGACTTCTCGACCTGGGCGTCACTGCTCGTTTCCTACGGCGACCAGGACCGCAGCGGGCAGGCCTGCGACGGCGTCACCAAGATCACCACTGCCCGGGCGCAGGCACTGAAGGCCGCCGGGATCACTTATGTGGGGCGCTACCTCACCAACCCGATTCCGAATGACACCCAGCTGCCGGAAAAGGCCATCCAGCCGGGCGAGTTGAAGACGATCGCCGACAACGGGCTGCGCTGCTTCCCGATCTACCAGACGTTCGGCCGCGACGCGACGGGCTTCAACTACGCCGCCGGCCGCGCCGCGGGGGCCGCGGCCGTGAACGCGGCGCTCGACCACGGCTTCAGATCCGGCACCCGGATCTTCTTCGCCGTCGACTTCGACGCGCTCGACTACCAGGTCACCGACAGCGTGCTGCCGCACTTCAAGGGCATCCAGGACGCGCTCGGCGATGACGGCGGGCGCTTCGAGATCGGCGTCTACGGGCCGCGCAACGTGTGCATGCGCGTGTCCGAAGCCGGCCATTCCACGGCCTCGTTCGTCTCCGACATGTCCTCGGGTTTCTCCGGCAACTTCGGCTACCCGCTTCCCGCCGACTGGGCGTACGACCAGGTCGTCACGCGGTCGATCGGCTCCGGTACCGGCGCCATCGAGATCGACGTCGACGTCGCCTCCGGCCGCGACACGGGCCAGGGCTCGTTCGACGCGCCGCGCACCGCGGGCCCGGACGTCCGGTACGACGGCGGCTACCTCACGGCCCTCCACGACGACCTCGGCAAGTACATGAGGTCCATCGGCTTCGCCGACGACGGCGGTACGGGTGCGGACGCACGGCTGTTCACGCACACCGAGTGCTTCGAGACCATCATGGCCAACGACCAGCAGACGACCCAGCTGTCGAACGCGTACGACATGCGCAAGGCGCTGATCCAGACGTCCGCGTACTGGGAGATGCGGCACTACGACCTCATCGACCAGGGCGTCGACCACCAGGTCGCCTCCTACCACCTCAACGGGATCGGGATCGTCAAGGACTCCTCGACGGGCATCGCCCAGATCAGCGGCGACGTGGGGATCCGGGCGTGGAACCACTGCATCGACAAGGGGTTCGTCACGGGCAAGGTCCTCGACCCCACGAAGGACGCCGACATCTGGGAGCGCTGGCAGCAGCTGAACGGTGACAACGCCTTCAGCATGCGCACCGTGCCCCTCGTCCACCTGTGGGGAGTCGACGGCAAGCCCGGAGGGGGCAACCCGCCCGGCGGCGAGACCACGTTGCGGTCGATGCGCCTCGACTACACCGAGAACGAGATCTTCCAGATCCTGCGCCGCTACCAGGGATGGGGCGACCAGGCCGAGGCCGACGCCGGCAAGCGCATGGCGATCTACCAGATCTTCGAGAAGTACAACAGCATCATGCGGCAACTCGCGGGATGACGGCCCTGACCACGGCGTCGCAGTACCCGGCGGCCCTGCCGCTCGGCCTGTGCGTGCTCGTCGGAGCCCTGGCCGCCTTCGGCCTGGCCGGCTTCGGGTTCAGCACGCTGTCCGCCGAGCGGCGGACGGAGGGCCCGGCCGCACTCGCCCGGGGCGCGGCTGCCTTGAGCGCGGCCGCGGCCGCGGCCCTGTACGTGTGGGGCGCCGTACACCTGTTCCTCGACGAGACCGGCACGGCGCAGGCCTGCCGGAGTGCGGGCGGCGCCGGGCAGTTCGGCGCCGTCGACCGCTACGGCGTCTCCTACCTGCCGCCGTCACTGCAGTGCCACCTCACCGGCGGCGGTTCCTACGAGGCGGCCGTGCCCGGATACGTGACACCCGCCCTCACCGGGCTCGCCGTCGTCGCCGTCACGCTGACGGCCCTCGCCGTCCTCGAATCCGCTCGCTCTGCCCGCCGTCCCGCAAACAAGGAGAAGAAGCTGTGACCTCGTCCCCTGTGTCGCGCCGCACCGTCCTGACCCGCGCAGTGGTCATCGCCGCGGCCACGGCCGCGGTCTCGCTGCCCGGTGCGCGCTTCCTGGCCGCCCCGGCCGCCGCCGCCGACCGCGATCCCTTCTCGGACGAGATCCGAAGAGCCGTCGAGCGGGCCAAGGCGCGCAACAAGCGCGTGCTGGCCGACGTGCGCTCGGCGAACGGATGGGAGACCGAGACGGTCGTCGACAAGGACGGCACGATCTTCACCCGGCCGGTGCCCGGAGTTCCGCTCACCGGTGTCCAGGTGCGCCTGGGCGAGCCGGAGACCGTCCTCGTCTACGTCGTGCAGCGCTTCCACTACGAGATCGACGAACTGCGCAAGGGCGACGTCGTCGGCTGGCGGGCCCCGGACGCGGTGCGTGCCCGCCGCCCGGAGTCCAACCAGGCGTCCGGTACGGCGGTGCAGATCCGCCCGAACTTCTACCCGGCGGGCACGCGGGGCGGGTTGTTCCCCCAGCAGCTCGTCGTCGTGCGCGACATCCTCGCCGAGTTGAACGGCGTCGTGCGCTGGGGCGGCGACGACCGTTCGCCGGACGAGTCGCTGTTCTACGTCGCCGTCGCACCCGACGACCCCCGGCTGACGAAGGCGGCCGACAAGGTGCGTGCGTGGCGCGCCACTCCGGGACAGGGTCCCGGCGCGGCCGTCGACGTCCTGGCGCCGGCGCGGCGCAAGACGGCGCAGGCGCTCGAGCGTCGCCAGAAGCGCACCGCCGCGTGACCTTTCGCCCCGGTGGTCCGCGGGCCACCGGGGCGGCCACGCCCCGCGCCGCGGCCGACGTTCTCATTCTC
This sequence comes from Streptomyces sp. SID14478, assembly GCF_010548525.1. GTDB lineage: Bacteria > Actinomycetota > Actinomycetes > Streptomycetales > Streptomycetaceae > Streptomyces. The sequence continues at coordinate 26,289 of NZ_JAAGMG010000424.1, read as the reverse complement.
CGGACAGGCGTATATGCCTTGGCCTAAGCTGCACTCAACTGTCACAGCAGTGCGGTCTCGTATCAAGACGTGGGACGAACCCGAAACGTTCCCGGCACGTCTTCCGTGTCTCTTGTAGTCATTCCCGGACCCTCCCGCGGGCCTCCCGCGCAAGGCCCGAAGGGTGTCCGAATCCGCCTCGTGTGTCATCCGGCGTCCGATGTGGCGCAAGTGAACTGTCCTGGTTTGCCGGGGTTATTGCGTATGTCCCCCGGTCACTCCGTCGGGTGATCTGCCGCTCACGCATAGTCCGTTCGGGCCATTCAAGATTGGGCCCGAAGGGGGTGTTGCGCTGTGCCCACCTTCCGTAACGTCCTCAACTGGCAGGGGTGAATATGCCGCTGCCGCCGTGGGGGAGCCTCGATTCGGGAGAGGACGGCGCCGGTATGGGCTGGGTAGTCGACTGGAGTGCGCAGGCGGCCTGCCGCACTACCGATCCGGATGAACTGTTCGTTCAAGGAGCAGCGCAGAACCGGGCGAAGGCGGTGTGCACGGGATGTCCCGTGCGGACCGAGTGCCTGGCGGACGCGCTGGACAATCGCGTCGAGTTCGGCGTGTGGGGTGGCATGACGGAGCGGGAGCGCCGCGCACTGCTGCGCAGGCGTCCGACCGTCACCTCGTGGCGCCATCTCCTTGAGACGGCACGGACGGAGTACGAGCGCGGAGCGGGCCTGTTGCCCGCGGAGTTGGACGACGACGAGACGTACGAGAGGTACGCGGCCGTCGGGTAGCCGACCTCCGCGGTACCTGCCGAGAAGTACGTACGGCTCATGAAGCTCCGGCCGGAGTGCCACCGGCCGCGAGCCGTTCCCCGATGTCCCTGAGGCCTGACAGGTCGTGGACGTCACCGGGCAGCGCCGCGACCTCGGTCACGGCGACCTCGGGATGCAGCGCGGTGAAGCGGTCACGCGTGTGCTGTTCGCGCGCGACCACGTGCATGCGCTCCGCGTGCAGGCGCAGCAGTCCGGCGGTCAGTTCCTCGACGGTGGGCTCGGACGGTGTCTGCGCCGTGGCGGGGGAGCCGGACGCGGGAGACGGCGCGGGATCTGTCGCGGGGTCGGTACGCACCTGTTCCTTCCCGTCCGCCTGATCCACAATGCGATGCTCGTCAAGATTTTCCGCGGCGGCGAGCGCCCGCTCCGCGGAGAGCCGCTCGGCGCCGCTGCCGTGCACCCGGTTCAGTACGAGACCGGCCAGCGGCATCCGCTCCGCGGCCAGCCGCTCCACGAAGTACGCGGCCTCGCGCAGCGCGTCCCGCTCGGGCGCGGCCACGACGAGGAACGCGGTGCCGGGCGCCTGCAGCAGCTTGTACGTGGCGTCCGCGCGGGTGCGGAAGCCGCCGAACATGGTGTCCATCGCGGCCACGAACGTCTGGACGTCGCGCAGGAGTTGACCGCCGAGCAGCTTGCCGAGCGCGCCGGTCATCATCGACATCCCGGCGTTCAGGAACTTCATGCCGGCCCGGCCGCCGACCTTCGCGGGTGCCATCAGGACGCGGATGAGCTTGCCGTCGAGGAAGGACCCGAGCCGCTTGGGCGCGTCCAGGAAGTCGAGCGCCGAGCGCGACGGCGGGGTGTCCACGACGATCAGGTCCCACTCGTCACGGGCCCGCAGCTGGCCCAGCTTCTCCATCGCCATGTACTCCTGCGTGCCCGCGAAGCCCGCCGAGAGCGACTGGTAGAAGGGGTTGGACAGGATCGCCCTGGCGCGCTCCTCGTCCGCGTGCGCCTCGACGATCTCGTCGAAGGTCCGCTTCATGTCGAGCATCATGGCGTGCAGTTCCCCGCCGCCGGCCGGGTCGATGTCCTTCACCCGGCGCGGGGTGTTGTCGAGCGAGTCGATGCCCATGGACTGGGCGAGGCGGCGGGCCGGGTCGATGGTGAGCACGACGACCTTGCGGCCGCGCTCGGCGGCGCGCAGCCCGAGCGCCGCGGCGGTGGTGGTCTTGCCGACGCCGCCACTGCCGCAGCACACCACGATGCGGGTGTCCGGGTCGTCGAGCAGCGGGTCGATGTCGAGCGTGCCCTCAGGATCCAGCGTCATCGGAGCGGTCCCCTAAATCCCTTGCTGTCGCAGTTCCCTGGCGAGCCGGTACAGGCCCGACAGGTCCAACCCCGAGGTGAGCAGCGGCAGTTCGTGCAGCGGCAGCTCCGCCTCGGTGAGCAGCTCGCGCTGGGTGCGCTCCAGGGCGTACCGCTCCGCGTACTCCCCGGCCTGTGCCAGCAGCGGCCCGACGAGCTTCTTGGCGCCGCCGAGCCCGGACGCGGTCAGTGCCTCGGCGACCGCGGGGCGCACGCCGCTGTCCCCGGCCAGGGCCAGTGCGGGTTCCCCGAGGAGCGCGGGCCGCACCATGTTCACCATGATCCGTCCCACGGGAAGCTGTGCGGCGCGCAGTTCGCTGACCCCGTCGAGGGTCTCCTGCACGGGCATCTCCTCCAGCAGGGTCACCAAGTGCACCGCTGTCTCACGGGACTTGAGGACGCGCATGACGGCCTGTGCCTGGTTGTGTATGGGCCCGATCTTGGCGAGCCCGGCGACCTCGTCGTTCACGTTCAGGAAGCGCGTGATCCGCCCGGTCGGCGGCGCGTCCATGACCACGTAGTCGTACGCGTAGCGCCCCTGCTTGTCCTTGCGCCGGACCGCCTCGCACGCCTTGCCCGTCAGGAGGACGTCCCGCAGGCCCGGCGCGATGGTGGTCGCGAAGTCGATCGCGCCCAGCTTCTTCAGGGCGCGGCCCGCGCCGCCCAGCTTGTAGAACATCTGGAGGTAGTCGAGCAGCGCCAGTTCGGGGTCGATGGCGAGCGCGTACACCTCCCCGCCGCCGCTGGCGACGGCGATCTTCCGCTCCTCGTAGGGGAGCGATTCCGTCTCGAAGAGCTGCGCGATGCCTTGTCTGCCCTCCACCTCCACGAGGAGAGTGCGTTTGCCCTCGGTCGCGAGGGCGAGCGCGAGTGCGGCGGCGACCGTGGTCTTTCCGGTACCGCCCTTGCCACTGACGACCTGGAGCCTGCTCACGTATTCGAGCCTAACCAAGGAGCGGCCCGATCACGCCAGGAGCCTGCGGAACGACGCACCCCGGTCCGGCGGCTACAGTCGGCTCCATGGCAAAGAAGTGGGAATACGCGACCGTGCCGCTCCTCGTGCACGCGACGAAGCAGATCCTTGACACCTGGGGTGAGGACGGCTGGGAGCTGGTCCAGGTCGTGCCGGGGCCGAACAATCCGGAGCAGCTCGTCGCGTACCTGAAGCGCGAGAAGCAGGCATGAGCGCGGTAGAGGACAAGCTGGCGTCGATGGGCCTGGAGCTGCCGCCCGTCGTCCCGCCGGTCGCCGCGTACCAGCCCGCCGTGCAGTCCGGGGTGTACGTGTACACGGCGGGGCAGCTGCCGATGGTCGACGGCGTACTGACGCTGACCGGCAAGGTCGGCGACGAGGTCGAGCCGGAGCAGGCCAAGGACCTGGCCCGCACCTGCGCGCTGAACGCGCTGGCCGCGGTCAAGTCCGTCGCCGGTGACCTGGACCGCATCGCGCGCGTCGTGAAGGTCGTCGGGTTCGTCGCCTCCGCCACCGACTTCACCGGGCAGCCCGCGGTGATCAACGGCGCGAGCGAGCTGCTCGGCGAGGTGCTCGGCGACAAGGGCGTGCACGCCCGCAGCGCCGTCGGCGTCGCGGTGCTGCCGCTGGACGCGCCGGTCGAGGTCGAGATCCAGGTCGAGCTCACCGAGGCGTAGGGCGGCGTATTGCCGCCGTGTTTCCGGTGTCGGGCGGGCTCTCGAACATCCGCCCGGCACCGGATAGCCTCCGGCCATGGCAAACGGGCAGTGGTATCCCCCCGAGTGGCCGGACCGCATCCGCGCCCTCGCCGACGGCACGCTCACGCCCACGACGCCCCGGCGCGCCGCGACCGTGATGCTCCTGCGGGACGCGGCCGACGCCGGCGGCATCGAGGTGCACATGCTCCGCAGGCGTACGTCGATGGCCTTCGCGGCCGGGGCGTACGCGTATCCGGGCGGCGGCGTCGACCCCCGTGACGACGACCGGCAGGTCCGCTGGGCCGGGCCCTCGCGCCGGGAGTGGGCGCTGCGTCTCGGCGTGCCCGAGCGGGACGCCCAGGCGATCGTCTGTGCCGCGGTGCGCGAGACCTTCGAGGAGGCCGGCGTGCTGCTCGCGGGCCCCACCCCGGACACCGTCGTCGACGACACCACCGGCGCCGACTGGACCGCCGACCGGCAGGCCCTGATCGACCGGGACGTGTCCTTCGCCGAGTTCCTTCAGCGCCGCGGGCTCGTGCTGCGCTCCGATCTGCTCGGCGCCTGGGCCCGCTGGATCACCCCGGAGTTCGAACCGCGCCGCTACGACACCTGGTTCTTCGTGGCCGCGCTCCCGCCCGGCCAGCGCACCAGCGACGACTCCTCCGAGGCCGACCGCACCGTGTGGATCGGCCCGCAGCAGGCCGCGGCGGCGTACGACCGCGGCGAGCTGTCGATGATGCCGCCGACGATCGCGACGCTGCGCACCCTCGCGGCGCACGGCTCGGCGGCCGGCGCACTGGCCGGTGCCGCCGCGTGCGACCTCACCCCCGTACTGGCCCGCGCGCGCCTGGAAGAAGGCGAGCTGGTGCTGTCCTGGCCGGGGCACGACGAATTCACCAAGCACATCCCGACCCCCGGGGGAAGCACGTCATGACCGAAGCAGCAGCCCTGCCCGGGCAGCCGCGGGGCGGGGTGCTGTCCGGCCCCGCCACCGCCCGCGCCGTCAACGTCCTCGCGCCGAACGCGTCCGCGATGACCCTCGACGGCACCAACACCTGGATCGTCGCCGAGCCGGACAGCGAACTCGCCGTCGTCATCGACCCGGGCCCGCTCGACGACGCCCACCTGACGCAGGTGATCACCACCGCCGAGAAGGCGGGCAGGCGCATCGCCCTGACCCTCCTCACGCACGGCCACCCCGACCACGCCGCGGGGGCGGGCAGGTTCGCCGAGCTCACCGGCACGAAGGTGCGGGCGCTCGACCCGGCGCTGCGGCTCGGCGACGAGGGCCTGGCGGCCGGAGACGTGGTGCGCACCGGCGGGCTCGAACTGCGGGTCGTCCCCACCCCCGGCCACACCGCCGACTCGCTCTGCTTCCATCTCCCCGCCGATCATGCCGTGTTGACCGGCGACACGATCCTGGGGCGCGGCACCACCGTGGTTGCCCACCCCGACGGCCGCCTCGGCGACTACCTCGACTCGCTGCGCCGCCTGCGGTCCCTGACCGTCGACGACGGGGTGCACACGGTGCTGCCCGGCCACGGCCCCGTGCTGCAGGACGCGCAAGGAGCGGTCGAGTTCTACCTCGCGCACCGCGCGAACCGCCTCGCCCAGGTGGAGACCGCCGTGGAGAGCGGCTACGCGACGTCGGGCGAGGTCGTGGCGCACGTGTACGCCGATGTTGACCGCTCCCTGTGGCCGGCGGCCGAGCTGTCCGTCCTGGCCCAGCTCGACTACCTGCGCGAACACGGGCTGATCTAACGCTCCCGGGGCCAGCTGACGCCCATGGCGGCCAGCCGCGGCGGGTCGGCGATGATGTCGACCCCGACGACCTTGCCGTCCCGGAACGTGAGGGCGAGGACCGTGACGACCTGGCCGCGCGGCACCTGCACGATGCCCATGCCGTCGCCCACGAACGCCGGGTACGCCGTCGGCACCAGCTGTCCGAACAGCGCCGCCTGCTGCGCCACCTCCAGGGCGCCGCGCACCAGCTTGGACGCCGTGCCGGGGCCCGCGTCGACCCGGAGCAGCACCTCGGGGTCGAGGAGGGCGAGCAGCGCCTCGAAGTCGCCGGCGCGGGTGGCGGCGAGCCAGGCGTCGACCACCTCGCGCTGGCGGGCCAGGTCGGTCGCGGGCGGCACGGTGGCGCCCTGCACCCGGCGCCGGGCCCGGCTCGCCAGCTGCCGGGTCGCCGCCGGGGTGCGCTCCACGATCGGCGCGAGCTCCTCGAAGGGCACCGCGAACATGTCGTGCAGTACGAACGCGAGCCGCTTGGCGGGCGCCAGCGTGTCGAGCACGACGAGCAGCGCGAGCCCCACGGAATCGGCGAGTTCGGCCTCGTACAGCGGGTCGGCGGGGCGCACCACCGGGTCGGGGACGTGGGTCTCGGCGGACCCCGGGTCGAGCGGGTCCTCGCGGCGGGACGCCCGCGTGCGGAGCATGTCCAGGCAGATCCGCCCGACGACGGTCGTCAGCCAGCCGCTCAGGTTCCGCACGTCGGCGAGGTCGTCTCCTGCGTCCCCTGCCACCGCGCCTTCGAGGAGCTGCGCCTCCTGCTTCCTCTGCAGCCGCAGCCAGCTCTCCTGGACGGCGTCCTCCGCCTCGGTCAGCGAGCCGAGCATCCGGTACGCCACGGACCGCAGCCGCCCGCGCTCCGCCTCGAAGCGGGTCGCCAGGTCGGAACCGGGGTCGGACTGCGTCATGCCGGGTTCTCCTCTCGGGAGTTCTTGATGCCGTGCACGCGCGCGTACTCGCCCGCCAGCCACGGCCCGATGTCCTGTGTGTACGTATGCAGCGCGGCCAGGTCCCCGGTCGGCTCGTACCCGGCCGTGGCCGCCGCGCGCATCGGCCCGGCCCAGTGCGCGTAGTACGAGCCGAAGACCTCGGCCATCTCGTGCAGGTCGCTGGTCCATCCGTTCCACCGCGGCATGACGAGCGTGAAGCCGGTGCGCACGAGATGCCGGGCCATGAACCGCTGGATGCGGGGGCGCTCCTCGACGGCGGCCGCTGCGATCCGCTCGCGCCAGCGCGGCAGCAACAGCGCGAGGTCGCCGTTCGTCTCGCGGGCGAGCAGTGACGTGGGCCGGTAGCGGGGCAGGTCCTCGGCCAGGTCGGCGCCGAGCAGCGGCGTGCACAGGCAGGAGACGAACCAGCCCAGGTCGTACGTCTCGGCCGCGCTCAGCAGCCGGGCGCGGCTGTACAGGAGCGTGCCCGCGCCGTCGATCTGCGCGAACTCCTTGTCCAGCGCCGCTTCGAGCGTCCGCGCGTCGGCCCGGTCGGCCTCGGTGGGCTCGGCGCGCAGGGCGAGCAGCAGGTCGAGGTCGGAGCGGCCGGGGCGGGCGGTGCCGCGCGGCACGGAGCCGTACAGGTACGCGCCTTCCATGCGCGCCCCGAAGACGTCGAGCAGCCGGTCGCGGGCCGCGGCGACGACGGGGCGGAACGGTTCCTGCACGCGGGCCAAGGAGCCCTCGCGCGCGATGTATCCCTGGGGGTCGAGCCCACGGGTGGGGTTGCTCATGGGGCAACTGTGCAGGGAAGCACCGCACGGGGCACGGCATTTCCGTACGGCTGCGCTTCTGAGCGGCTGCCGGTCCGTGGGGCTGCCCTTCCGTGTGCATGGGTTTCCGTGTGCATGCACTTCCGTACGTCCGCGGCTCTGTACGTCTGCGGCTTCGTACGGCTGCAGTTCTGTACGTCTGCGGTTCCGTGCGCATGCGCTTCCGTACGTCCGCGGTTCCGTGCCCCTGCGGTTCCGCACGTATGCAGTTCCGTACGGATACGCGGACGGGCCCCGCCACGAGGTGTGGCGGGGCCCGTCTGCGTCACTGCCTGCGGTGCTCAGCGCGAACGCTTGGCGAGGCGCTCCACGTCCAGCAGGATCACGGCGCGGGCCTCCAGGCGGAGCCAGCCGCGGCCCGCGAAGTCCGCGAGCGCCTTGTTCACCGTCTCGCGGGAGGCGCCGACCAACTGGGCCAGCTCTTCCTGCGTGAGGTCGTGCACGACGTGGATGCCCTCCTCGGACTGCACGCCGAAGCGGCGCGACAGGTCGAGCAGCGCGCGGGCCACGCGGCCCGGCACGTCGGAGAAGACCAGGTCGGACATCTGGTCGTTCGTCTTGCGCAGGCGCCGGGCGACGGCGCGCAGCAGGGCGGCGGCCACCTCCGGCCGTGCGTTCAGCCAGGGCTGGAGGTCGCCGTGGCCGAGGCCGAGCAGCTTCACCTCGGTCAGCGCGCTGGCGGTGGCGGTCCGCGGACCGGGGTCGAAGAGCGACAGCTCTCCGATGAGCTCACCCGGGCCGAGCACGGCCAGCATGTTCTCCCGGCCGTCGGGGGATGTGCGGTGGAGCTTCACCTTGCCCTCGGTGACCACGTACAGGCGGTCACCGGGATCGCCCTCGTGGAACAGGGCATCGCCCCGTGCGAGGGTCACCTCACTCATGGAGGCGCGGAGCTCCGCGGCCTGCTCGTCATCGAGCGCCGCGAAGAGCGGGGCGCGCCGCAGAACGTCGTCCACGAGTTTCTCTCCTATGTCGCCTGCACCGTGGGGGACGGATGCTTCCCGCCGCCCATTTTGCCGGACGGTCCAAACAGTGTGATCAGTCACTCAGGCACAAGTCTGCCGCACCTGCGTCACAACCCGAGGGGGAGGGGGCCAATCGGGGGCCGATCCGAAGGCTCCGGGGCGGATGTCAGTGCCGGGCTCTAGGCTGGCCGGGTGTCCAAAAAGCCGGTGACAGCGCAGGCAGAGGGGGCGGGGACGGTGTCGGCCAAGGAAGATTCCGCTGTGGGCGAACAGGGTCGCAGCACCCCCGCTTCGGCCCACCGACCCCGGCCCGAGACCTTGCCCGACCAGGGAGAGACCGCTCCACTCCGGCCCGCGAAGAAGGTCGCCGCGGGGAGGTTCGCGGGGACGCTTCCGGCGGCGTCGTTGCCGGCGGCGGGGAGGCCCGCGGAGACGAGGCCGGCGGTCGGGAAGTCCGTGGGGACGAGGCCCGCGGCGGGGAGGCCGGCGGTCGGGAGGTTCTCGGGCACGAGGCCGGCGGTCGGGAAGTCTGCGGTGAGGCGGCCCGTTGCGGGGGAAGTCGCAGTGCAGAGGGCGGCGGCGGAGCAGCCCGGGGCGGAGAACTCTGTGGTGGATCGGGCCACGGTGAAGAAGTCTGTGGCGGAGCAGTCCGCGGTGAAGAGGACCCCATGAAGAAGCCCGTGGCGAAGCAGGCCACCGTGGAGAGGTCAGCGGTGAAGAGGACCCCCATGAAGCAGCCCGCGGCGGAGAAGAAAGCTGCGTCGAAGCAGACCCCCGTGAAGCAGTCCGCGTCGAAGCCGCCCGCCGGGGAACGGCAGTCTTCTACGGAGGAGCCTGCTGTGAAGAAGTCCGTGGCGAAGAGGCCGGCTGCGAAGCGGCCCGCCGCGGGGAAGTCCGCGGCGAAGTCCGCCGGAGGGGAATCCGCCGTGGGGAAGTCCGCAGCGAAGAAGCAGACCGCGTCGAAGCAGGCTCCCGTGAAGCAGTCCGTGTCGAAGCCGCCCGCCGGGGAGCAGCAGCTTTCTACGGAGGAGCCTGCCGGGAAGAAGCCTGCGGCGAAGAAGTCGGCCGCGAAGACGTCCGCGGCGAAGAAGCCCGCTGCGAAGTCTGCTGCGGCGAAATCCGCCGTGGGGAAGACCGCAGCGAAGAAGCAGACCGCGTCGAAGCAGACCCCCGTGAAGCAGACCGTGGCAAAGCCTGCCGTGGCAAAGCCTGCCGCGGCGAAATCCGGAGCAGCGAAGTCCGCGGCGAAGCAGCCCGCCAGAGAACAGCAGCCCGCCGCGAAGAAGCCCACCGCGAAGAAGCCGGCCGCGGCCAAGAGCGAGTCGCATGCCGCGCTCGTGCGGCGGGCGCGCAAGATCGACCGGGAGTTGGCGGAGGCGTACCCGTACGCGCACCCGGAGTTGGACTTCCAGAACGCGTTCCAGCTGGTGGTGGCCACGGTGATGTCCGCCCAGACCACCGACCTGCGGGTCAATCAGACGACCCCGGCCCTGTTCGCCAAGTACCCGACGCCGGAGGACCTCGCCGCGGCCAACCCGGAGGAGGTCGAGGAGCTGATCCGGCCGACCGGCTTCTTCCGCGCCAAGACGAAGTCGATCATGGGCTTGGCCAAGGCGCTGAGCGAGGACTTCGGGGGCGAGGTGCCCGGGCGGCTGGAGGACCTGGTCAAGCTGCCCGGCGTGGGGCGCAAGACCGCGTTCGTCGTCCTGGGCAATGCGTTCGGCAGGCCGGGAATCACTGTGGACACCCACTTCGGGCGCCTCGTGCGCCGGTGGAAGTGGACGCAGGAGACCGACCCCGACAAGGTCGAGAAGGCGATCGGCGAGCTGTTCCCGAAGAGTGACTGGACGATGCTCAGCCACCACGTGATCTTCCACGGCCGCCGCATCTGCCACGCCCGCAAACCGGCCTGCGGCGCCTGCCCCATCGCCCCGCTCTGCCCGGCGTACGGCGAGGGGGAGACGGACCCGGAGAAGGCGAAGAAGCTGCTCAAGTACGAGAAGGGCGGCTTCCCGGGCCAGCGCCTCAACCCGCCGCAGTCGTACCTGGACGCGGGCGGCATCCCCGCCCCGCCGCTGGGCGGCGGCACGTCCGGGTGAAGCGAGCCCGGTGACGGAACGAAACGGGGACGGTCAGGCGTTGGGCGAATCACGACAGGTACGGGGGCGGCGGGATGAAGCACGTGAGCGAGATCGACGGGACGGGCAGGACCGGCGGCGCCGGTGACACCGGCGGGACGGGCGGCGCCCCGCCGGTCCCGGACGTCACGCTGCGCACGGAGGGCCTGCCCGACTGGCTGGCCCCGGTCGCGGACGCGGCCCGCACGGTCCGCGGCGACCAGCTGAGCCGCTTCCTGCCCCCGAAGAGCGGCGCGGGCCGCCAGTCCGCGGTCCTCGTCCTGTTCGGCGAGGGCGCGCGCGGCCCCGAGCTCCTGCTGATGGAGCGCTCGGGCTCGCTCAGATCGCACGCGGGCCAGCCCTCCTTCCCCGGCGGCGCCCTCGACCCGGAGGACGGCGACCCGCGCACCGAGGGCCCGCTGCGCGCCGCCCTGCGGGAGGCCTGGGAGGAGACGGGCCTGGACCCGAGGGGCGTCCAGCTCTTCGGAGTGCTGCCGAAGCTGTACATCCCGGTGAGCGGATTCGTCGTCACGCCCGTACTGGGATGGTGGCGGGTGCCCACGCCCGTCGCCGCGGTCGACCCGGCGGAGACGGCCCGCGTCTTCACCGTGCCCGTGGCGGATCTCACGGACCCGGCCCACCGGGCGACGACCGTCCACCCGAGCGGCCACCAGGGCCCCGCCTTCCTCGTGGAATCCGCGCTGGTGTGGGGCTTCACGGCCGGCGTGATCGACCGGATCCTGCACTACGCGGGGTGGGAGCGCCCCTGGGACCGGGAGAAGACGGTCCCACTCGACTGGCGCACATGACAGGGTGGGCCCCGTGCCGGGCCGCCTCGGGGACCGCACCCGGGACCCGGGCACGGAAGTGGAAACCTGCGATGCGAGGCGAGGCCTGAATTCGGTGAACGTGCTGGACATCCTGCTGCTCGCCGCCGCCGTCTGGTTTGCGATCGTGGGCTACCGCCAGGGCTTCGTCGTCGGCATCCTGTCGGTGATCGGCTTCCTGGGCGGCGGTCTCGTCGCGGTCTACGCGCTGCCCGTCATCTGGGGCGCGGCCACCGACGACGCCGAGGTCACCACGACCGTCACGGTCGTCGCCGTGGCCGTCGTGATCGTCTGCGCCTCGGTCGGCCAGGCCTTCACCACCCACTTGGGCAACAAGCTGCGCCGGTACATCACCTGGTCCCCGGCGCGCGCGCTCGACGCGTCGGGCGGCGCCGCGGTCAACGTGGCGGCGATGCTCCTGGTCGCCTGGCTGATAGGTTCCGCCCTCGCCGGTACGACGCTGCCCACGCTCGGCAAGGAAGTCCGCAGTTCGAAAGTGCTGCTCGGGGTCTCCCAGGCGTTGCCGACCCAGGCCGACACCTGGTTCGCGGATTTCTCCTCCACTCTTGCGCAGAACGGTTTCCCCCAGGTCTTCAGCCCGTTCGCCAACGAGCCGATCACCGAGGTCGCGCCCCCCGACCCCGCCCTGGCGAACAGCCGGGTCGCCCGGACCGCCCAGCGTTCGATCGTCAAGGTCGTGGGCCAGGCGCCCAGTTGTGGCAAGGTCCTGGAGGGCACCGGCTTCGTCTTCTCCGACCGCCGCGTCATGACCAACGCGCACGTGGTCGGCGGCGTCGACGAGCCGACCGTGCAGATCGGCGGCGAAGGCATCAAGTACGACGCGAAGGTCGTGCTCTACGACTGGAAGCGCGACATCGCCGTCCTGGACGTGCCGGCACTGAAGGCACCCCCGCTCCGGTTCACGGCGGCGGACGCGGAGCGCGGCGGCGGCGCGATCGTCGCGGGCTTCCCGGAGAACGGCGCGTACGACGTGCGTCCCGCACGCGTGCGCGGCCGCATCTCGGCCGACGGCCCGGACATCTACCACCGCGGCACGGTCAAGCGTGACGTGTACTCGCTGTACGCGACGGTCCGTCAGGGCAACTCCGGCGGCCCGCTGCTGACCCCCGACGGCCGGGTCTACGGCGTGGTCTTCGCCAAGTCCCTGGACGACGCGGACACGGGGTACGCCCTGTCGGGAGACGAGATCCGCACCGACATCACCCAGGGCCGTACCGCGGTCCAGCAAGTGGACACGGACGCCTGCGCCTTGTGAGGTGACCCGCCGTGCCTCGTGAGGTGATCCGCGGGGTCGCTCAGGTGCGGCCGCTGTGCCGCAGCCGCGCGGACACCCACCGGGCCCGGCGTCGCAGAATGTGCGGAATACCCAGATGGGGATCGTGCGCCGGATTCCCCTCCGGCGCCCCCCTCCGGGGAGAGCCCAGCGTCATCGCTGGGCGGCTGTTGCGTGCTGCGTCACTGTAGTCGTGCGTCCAGCCCATACCTCGACGTCTGCCCGGGCCCCATGGTCGGTAATCACCCCCACGGTCCCCAAATTGGCGTATGCGCCAGGCATTTGGCTGTTCGTAGGACAGGCGTTCCCGCGGCTACCGGTCGGGCTCGGGATCCTTCAGCCAGTTCACCAGCTCCGTGGAGAAGGCGACGGGATCCTCCTCCTGCGGGAAGTGCCCGAGACCGTCGAACAGGCGCCAGCGGTACGGGGCTTCGACGTACTCGCCGGAGCCCGCCGCGCTGCGCGTGCGCATCACCGGATCGAGCGAGCCGTGCAGGTGCAGCGTGGGCACCCGCACCGGCCGCTTCATCCGCCGGTTGAACTGGATGCCGTCCGGCCGGGCCATCGAGCGCACCATCCACCGGTACGGCTCGATCGCGCAGTGGGCCGTCGACGGGATGGTCATGGCGCGCCGGTACGTCTCGACGCTCTCGTCGTCGGGCTGGTGCGGGCCCGACCATTCCCGTACCAGCTTGCCCACCAACGCCGCGTCGTCCGCGACCAGTTGACGCTCCGGCAGCCACGGCCGCTGGAAGCCCCAGACGTAGGACCCGGCTGTGGTCTGCTTGACGTCCGAGAGCATGGCCGAGCGCCAGCGCCGCGGGTGCGGCATCGACGCCACCGCGAGCCGGCGCACCAGCTTGGGGCGCATCACGGCCGCGGTCCAGGCGAGGTAGCCGCCGAGATCGTGCCCGACGAGTGCCGCGTCGTGCTCGCCGAGCGAACGCACGACACCGGTGATGTCGAGCGCGAGGTTCGCCGGGTCGTAACCCCGCGGCGTGCGGTCGCTGCCGCCCACACCCCGCAGGTCCATGGCCACCGCCCGGAAGCCCGCGTCGGCGAGCGCGCCGAGTTGGTGGCGCCACGTCCACCAGAACTGCGGGAAGCCGTGCAGCAGCAGCACCAGCGGCCCGTCACCGGTCTCCGCGATGTGGAAGCGGGCGCCGTTGGCCGCGACGTCCCGGTGGATCACCTCGTGTCCGCCGGGGATGTCCAGGCGCACGACAGAGGAGGGCGGTTGGGCCGAAGGTGTGGCGGGGTCCGTCATGAGGACGAGCGTGCCACAGCCTCGATGGCCTCGGGGACACGGTCGCCGGCCGTCACCTGACGGGGGTGCGGCTTGGCGTTCTGCAGTACGCCCGCCGACTCCTTGACCGAGGCGGCGACCTTCTGCGGCCCCTTGCCCTTCTTGGCCTTCTTGGCGAAGACGGTGCCGATGAGGGCGAGCAGGCCGGCGAGGACCACGCTCGCGGCGAAGGAGAGCAGGAAGCACCAGGCGAGGTTCCAGCCGCCGTTGCCGTTGTGCCCGCCGGTCCAGGTGTTGATGCCGTACGCGAGAGCGAAGCTCAGCATCGGCAGCGAGAAGATCAGCACCATCAGTGCCGCCGAGAAGGCGCCACCGCTCGCCGCGCCCTTCTTCACGTCACGCTTGAGCTGCGCCTTCGCGAGGGCGATCTCATCGTGCACCAGTGCGGACATCTCGGTCGTCGCCGAGGCGAACAGCTGGCCGATGCTGCGTTCGGCGCCGACCGGGCTGTCGTCGGGTGCGCTCATCGCGTACTCCCTCTGTTTTCCTGTAGAAGCGGGCTTGATGTCAGATCATGCCGGACGCTCGTCCCCGTCGCTTGCCCCGGCCGCCGCTTCGGCAAGCCTGCGGTGCTCCGCGGCCTTCTTCTCGTAGATCTCGGCCATCCGCTGGTGGTACTCCGGCTTGTCCTTCTCGTAGATGTCGGGGATGCCGTCGAGGTCGTCGTCGCGCTCCTCCTCCTCCCACAGCGCCCGGTACTTGGCGTTGCGCATCTTCAGCAGTACGCCGCTGAGGACGGCCGCGATCAACGAGCCGATCAGCACCGCCGCCTTGCCCTCGGCGGTGAGCGTGGCGTCGCCGTCGAAGGCGAGTTCGTCGATCAGGAGGGAGACGGTGAAGCCGATGCCGGCGAGCGAGGCCACCGCGAAGACGTCCGGCCAGGCCAGCTCGTCCGACAGCGACGCCTTGGTGAACCGTGCCGTCAGCCACGTACCGCCGAAGATGCCGACCGCCTTGCCGACGACGAGACCGAGCACGATGCCCAGCGTCTCCGGCCGGGTGAAGACGTCCCCGACCGCCCCGCCCGACACCACGACCCCGGCGCTGAACAGGGCGAACAGCGGCACCGCGAAGCCGGCGGACAGCGGCCGCACCAGGTGCTCGATGTGCTCGCCGGGGGACTGCCGCTCGCCCTCCTCTCTGTGACAGCGCAGCATCAGGCCCATGGCGACACCGGCGATGGTGGCGTGGATGCCGCTGTTGTACATCAGGGCCCAGATGACGAGGGCGAGCGGGACGTAGAGGTACCAGCCGCGCACGCGCTTGCGCGTCAGCAGGTAGAAGACGCCGAGCCCGACGACCGCGCCGGCCAGCGCGGCGAAGTTGATGTCGCTGGTGAAGAAGACCGCGATGATCAGGATCGCGAAGAGGTCGTCGACGACGGCGAGGGTGAGCAGGAAGGCCCGCAGCGCGCTCGGCAGCGACGTACCGAGGACGGCGAGGACGGCGAGCGCGAACGCGATGTCGGTCGCGGTCGGCACGGCCCAGCCGTCCATCGCGCCGTCGCCGACCACGTTGACCACGGTGTAGACGAGCGCGGGCACCGCCATGCCGCAGACCGCGGCGATGACCGGGAGGGCGGCCGCCTTGGGGTCGCGCAGATCGCCGGCGACGAGTTCGCGCTTGAGCTCGATGCCCGCGACGAAGAAGAAGACGGCGAGCAGTCCGTCGGCGGCCCAGTGCTGCAGGGAGAGGTCGAGACCGAGCGAGGCCGGGCCGAGGTGGAAGTGGCTGACCGTCTCGTAACTGTGTCGCAGGGCGGGCACGTTCGCCCAGACGAGGGCGGCGATCGCGGCGACGAGCAGCAGCACGCCGCCGACCGTCTCGGCCCGTAGCGCGTTGGCCACGAAATTGCGCTCGGGCAGGGTGAGCCGGCCGAGTGCCTTGCGGTCGTTCTTGCTGGGCGCGCTCACGCGTGAAACCTCCGGTCAGGTACGGCTGATACCTACGCCGACCAGACTTCCCGGCACACCCTGTGGACTTCCTGTCGCGTCCTTGACGCGGCCTTCACCCTACCGGGTGTACGCGCGGGCGTACCTGGTGATCGTCACGATACGCACGAAACGGGCACCCGGCTCGCTCGTCGGGTGCCCGTTCCGTGGTCGCGCGGGTGCGCGGATCAGTCCTCGCTGGGTGCCGCCGGCAGCTTGGTCTGGATGAGGTCCATGACGGATGAGTCGGCGAGGGTGGTGACGTCGCCGACCGCGCGGTTCTCCGCGACGTCGCGCAGCAGGCGGCGCATGATCTTGCCGGAGCGGGTCTTGGGCAGCTCGGCGACGGGCAGGACGCGCTTGGGCTTGGCGATCGGGCCGAGCACGGAGCCGACGTGGTTGCGCAGGTCGGCGACGAGGGACTCGTCCTCCGCGTTCGCGGTGCCGCGCAGGATCACGAAGGCGACGATCGCCTGTCCGGTGGTCTCGTCGTTGGCGCCGACGACGGCGGCCTCGGCGACGGCCGGGTGCGAGACGAGCGCGGACTCGACCTCGGTGGTCGAGATGTTGTGCCCGGACACGAGCATGACGTCGTCGACCCGGCCGAGCAGCCAGATGTCGCCGTCGTCGTCCTTCTTCGCGCCGTCACCGGCGAAGTACTTGCCCTCGAAACGCGACCAGTAGGTGTCGATGAACCGCTGGTCGTCGCCCCAGATGGTGCGCAGCATCGACGGCCACGGCTCGGTGAGGACGAGGTAGCCGCCTCCGCCGTCGGGCACTTCGTGGGCCTCGTCGTCGACGACGGTCGCCGAGATGCCGGGCAGTGCCCGCTGGGCCGAGCCCGGCTTGGTCTCGGTGACGCCGGGCAGCGGCGAGATCATGATCGCGCCGGTCTCGGTCTGCCACCAGGTGTCCACGATGGGCGCCTTGTCGCCGCCGATGTTCTTGCGGTACCAGACCCAGGCCTCGGGGTTGATCGGCTCACCGACCGACCCGAGGACGCGCAGGCTGGACAGGTCGAACTTCGCGGGGATGTCGTCGCCCCACTTCATGAACGTACGGATCGCGGTCGGGGCGGTGTAGAGGATCGTGACGCCGTACTTCTGCACGATCTCCCAGAACCGGCCCTGGTGCGGGGTGTCCGGGGTGCCCTCGTAGATGACCTGGGTGGCGCCGTTGGAGAGCGGCCCGTACGTGATGTAGGAGTGCCCGGTGACCCAGCCGATGTCGGCGGTGCACCAGTACACGTCGCTCTCGGGCTTCAGGTCGAAGACCGCGTGGTGGGTGTAGGACGCCTGGGTGAGGTAGCCGCCGGAGGTGTGCAGGATGCCCTTCGGCTTCCCCGTCGTCCCGGACGTGTACAGGATGAACAGCGGCTGCTCGGCGTCGAAGGCCTGCGGCGCGTGCTCGGCCGACTGGCGGGCGACGACCTCGTGCCACCACAGGTCGCGGCCCTCGGTCCAGGCGACGTCCTGCCCGGTGCGGCGCACGACGAGGACCCGCTCCACCGAGACGCGGGTGAGGGCCTCGTCGACGGCGGGCTTGAGCGCGGAGGGCTTGCCGCGGCGGTAGCCGCCGTCGGAGGTGATGACGACCTTGGCGTCGGCGTCCTCGATGCGCTTGGCGATCGCGTCGGCGGAAAAGCCCCCGAAGACGACGGAGTGCGCGGCGCCGATGCGGGCGCAGGCCAGCATCGAGATGACGGCTTCGGGGATCATCGGCAGGTAGACGGCGACCCGGTCGCCGGCCTGGACGCCCAGTTCGGTCAGCGCGTTCGCGGCCCGGCTGACCTCGTCCTTGAGCTCGGCGTAGGTGATCGCGCGGCTGTCGCCCGGCTCGCCTTCGAAGTGGATGGCGACCCGGTCGCCGTTGCCGGCCTCGACGTGCCGGTCGACGCAGTTGTACGCGACGTTCAGCGTGCCGTCGGCGAACCACTTCGCGAACGGCGGGTTCGACCAGTCCAGCGTCTCGGTCGGCTCGCTGGCCCAGGTCAGCCGGCGGGCCTGCTCGGCCCAGAAACCGAGCCGGTCAGCCTTGGCCTGCTCGTACGCCTCGGCCGTGACGTTGGCGTGCGCGGCCAGATCGGCCGGCGGCGCGAAGCGTCGCTCCTCCTTCAAGAGGTTGGCCAGGCTTTCGTTGCTCACGACATCTCCCTTACGGTGCTTTGCCGGGGCGACCGTTGTGTCCCAGCCCACAGCTCATCAGACGCCGACCCCTGGTGACAAGGGGGGTCGGCGAATTGGTTTAGACCTGTAGGGCGACCTGTAGGGCGACGGGTGGTGGCTCCCGGCCGTGATCGGCGGGGAGCCACACGTTCTCACCCGTGACACGCGGGTGGGCAGGGGCCGGTTCAGGCCCGCGCGGCGCCGCTGACGTCGCTGACTTCGCTGACGCCACTGGCGTCGCTGTCCTCGAAGGAGGTCGCCGCGACCTGACCGAACACCGGGTCCGAGTCCTGCAGCAGATACGCCTGCGCCTCACCGACGTGGAAGTACATCCCGTGCAGTTCGAGCGCACCCTGCTCCAGGGCGCGGGCCACCGACTCGTGCGCCCGCAAGTGCTCCAACTGCTGGACGACATTGGTCAGGCAGAGCTGCTCGACCGCGTCGGCGGGCGCCCGCCCGGCCAGCCGCGCCCACGGGAGTCCGTCGTCGGCCACGCGCGCCAGGCTCGGCATCCCGTGCCGCAGCCACCTCTTGAGCGGAGTGAGCGCGCCGGACCCCTCGGCGGGTGGGCTGCTCAGCAGCGCCTGCATGGCCCCGCATCCGGAGTGCCCGCACACGGTGATCGACCGGACCTTCAGCACGTCCACGGCGTACTCGATGGCTGCCGCGACCGAGTCGTCGCCGCTCTCGGCGCCGGGCAGGGGGACGAGGTTGCCCACGTTCCGTACGACGAAGAGGTCGCCGGGGCCGCTGGACGTGATCATCGACGTGACGAGCCGCGAGTCGGCGCAGGTCAGGAACAGCTGCGTGGGCTGCTGCCCTTCTCTCGCCAGCCGTGCCAGCTCCCCGCGGACCAGGGGAGCCGTGTTGCGCTGGAACGCGCTGATCCCACTGGCCAGTTGATGCCCGCCGCGCCGCGGCTCGGCGGCCTCGGGGGCGTGCGCGTGCGGCCGGTCGCAGTGGTGGTTGCGCCAGGGCGTCCAGGGCCGGCAGCAGGTGTGGCTCGCGCGCGCGGGCTCGGCGATACGGCTCCCGGAACGCCCGGTCATCTCCACCCGTCCGCCCTGCGACGCGTGCGACTTCTGCCAGTCCTGCAGGGCCTCGTACGCGGCATGGTCCATGAAGGACCCGTCCAACTCCACGACACAGTCCGCCCCGTGGGGCACCTGGTGCAGCACCCGGCTCAGCCGCGGCACGGCGAGGAACGTCAACTGCCCGCGCACGCGCACGTGGTGGACACCCTCGCGGTCCTCCTCGTGCGTGATGCGGGTGCGCGCGAGGCGGTGCAGTGCGACACCGACGGCGACCGCGACCCCGAGCCCCACGCCTTCCAGGACGCCGAACACGACGACACCGAGGGTGGTCACGACGTACACCAGGACCTCACGGTGGCGGGTGACCGTGCGGATGTGGTTCAGGGACACCATCTGGATGCCGACCGCCATCACCAGGGCGGCGAGCGAGGCGAGCGGGATCAGCTCCAGGACGGGGACCAGGAACAGCGTGGCCGCTACTACCCAAACGCCGTGCAGCATCGTGGAGTTCCGGCTCACGCCGCCCGCGTTCACGTTCGCCGCCGAGCGCACGGCGACACCGGCGACGGGCAGACCGCCGAGCGATCCGGACACGATGTTCGCGGCGCCCTGGCCGAGCAGTTCCCGGTCCAGGTTGGCACGGCGCATCCGGGGTGGCAGATCGGTCCGCTTGGTGGCCAGCTTGTCGGTGGCGACGGCCCCGAGCAGCGACTGCACGCTGCACACCAGGGTGGTCGTCAGCACGGCGGCGGCGATCCCGAGCACGGGCCCGTCCGGCAGCCCGGCCAGCGCGTGGCTGCTCCAGGACGGCAGGTCGACCTCGGGCAGGGTGAGGCCGAACACCGCGGTGACGACGGTCGCGGAGGTCACCGCGACGAGCGCCGCGGGCACCTTGCGCGTGAGGCGCCCGACGCGTCCCGGGATGCGCGGCCAGGCGAAGAGCACGGAGAGGGTGAGGGCGCTCATGCCCAGGGCGGCGGGATGCACGTTGGCCAACTGGGCGGGCAGCGCCGCGAGGTTGTCGAGGACCGCGCTCTCCGGGGTGCCGCCGAGGACGATGTGCAACTGGGCGACGGCGATGGTGATCCCGATCCCCGCGAGCATGCCGTGCACGACGGCGGGGCTGACGGCGAGCGCCGTGCGGGCCACCCGCAGGCAGCCGAGCCCGATCTGGGCGGCACCGGCCATCACGGTGATCGCGCAGGTGGTCCGCCAGCCGTAGCGCTGGATCAGCTCGGCGGTGACGACGGTCAGGCCTGCGGCGGGGCCGCTGACCTGGAGCGGGGCGCCACCCAGCAGGCCGACGACGAGCCCGCCGACGGCGGCCGCGACGAGCCCCGATTCGAGGGGTGCGCCGGTCGCCAGGGCGATGCCCAGCGAGAGGGGCAGTGCGATCAGGAAGACCGCGATGGACGCCGACAGGTCGGCGCCCGCGATGCGGAAGCGCCGGTGTGGCGGCGGTGGGGGACTGTGTGCGTGACGGGCGGCCTCTGTCGGCTCGTCCGTGCGGTCGGAGTCACTGGCGCGAGTGGGTACGCAGGCTGACATGTTTCCCGTCTCCTCCGGGGTGCAGCGCGGTCGCGGAATGTGGGGGACCCCGGGTGGTGGGAGGGGTCGATCGCGGCCGTGGTTCACGGCGTGCAGCGGCGGGATGAAAGTGACGCTCGGTAAATGGATCGTAATGCAGAGTAAAGTTTGTGGACGGATTTACCGGGCAAATGGGGCAATCATTCACTCCAGGGAGTGAATAAGAATCTTGGTCGGCTTGTCGTACAAGCATCACGGTGACCTCGTGCGACGTTGGCGGAGCCGCTCGCACAAAGCGGGCATTTCTCGCATTCACCGTCTTGTAGGCCGACTCCAAGGAAGTAGGTGGGCGGAAGATGGCCGCCACCCAGAGGATCGTCACCCTGAGGATCACCGCGGCCATCGCCGCCGCCGCGGCATGCGCCGCGGTCCTTGCCGGGTGCGCGAACAGCGAACAAGGCGCCGCGGGCGCCCCCAAGCAAGGCGCCCCGGGCCCGAAGAAGGCCGCGCCCGCCGCCCCCGGCAGCGTGCTGCGCCTGATCGGCGACGGCTCGACCGCGTACACCGGAACGCAGCCGCACCTGCCGAGGGCCGAGCGCCTCAGACCCGGCCAGAAGCCCCC
The DNA here is from genome assembly GCF_010548525.1 of Streptomyces sp. SID14478. GTDB lineage: Bacteria > Actinomycetota > Actinomycetes > Streptomycetales > Streptomycetaceae > Streptomyces. Next base: position 5,155 of record NZ_JAAGMG010000424.1, on the reverse strand, counting down.
GCAGTTCGTGGTCTTCTCCTGGGACGGCGCGGGCGAGGACAGCCAGAAGCTGTTCTCCCACTTCCGCAAGGTCGCCAAGGCCAACAACGCGACCATGACGTACTTCCTCAGCGGCGTGTACATGCTCCCCGAGGGCAAGGCGGACCTCTACCACGCGCCGCAGCACTCGCCGGGCCGCTCGGACATCGGCTTCAACGACGCCAAGGGAATCAAGGACACAGTCGACCAGCTGCGCGGCGCCTGGCTCGAGGGCAACGAGATCGGCACCCACTTCAACGGCCACTTCTGCGGCAAGGGCGGCGGCGTCGGCGAGTGGTCGGTCGCCGAGTGGAAGAGCGAGATCCAGCAGGCCAAGTCCTTCGTGAAGGGCTGGAAGACCAACACGGGCATGAAGAAGGCGGCCCCGCTGCCCTTCGACTACGACAAGGAGCTCATCGGCGCCCGCACGCCCTGCCTCGAAGGGCAGAAGAACTTCATGCGCGCGGCCTCCGAACTGGGCTTCCGCTACGACACCAGCGGCGTCAACAACCAGCTGTGGCCCAAGAAGAAGAACGGCCTGTGGGACCTGTCCATGCAGCTCGTCCCCTTCCGGGGCCACTCCTACGAGCAGCTGACCATGGACTACAACTTCATGGTCAACCAGTCGGGCACGGCGACGCAGGGCGACCCCGACAAGCAGCAGTACTGGGGAGACCAGATGCGCGACAGCCTGCTCGCGGGCTTCGACCGCGCCTACAAGGGCAACCGCGCCCCTCTGGTCATCGGCAACCACTTCGAGTCCTGGAACGGCGGCAACTACATGCGCGCCGTCGAGGAGACGGTCAAGGCGGTCTGCAGCAAGCCCGAGACCCGCTGCGTCTCCTTCCGCCAGCTCTCCGACTGGCTCGACGCGCAGGACCCGAAGACGCTGGCCAAGCTCACCGGCCTCGAGGTGGGGCAGGCGCCCGCGCAGGGCTGGGCGTCCTTCCTCACCGACAAGCCGGCCCCGGCCCCCAAGGGGGTGCCGGGCGCACCGGCCGCCAAGTCCTGAGGCCCGTCAGGCCGTTGCGGTGACGCTCTCCTGAAGGACGTAACCGGGGTCGACCTGAACTTCGAGGTCGGCCCCGGTCCTCTCGTTGCCCCAGCTCTGGGCGTTCTTCCGGTGGAAGTGCACCATCTGGCGCGTGTAGCGCTCCCAGTCGCGGGCCTCGTACGTCGCGTCGGCCGCGGCCTGAAGCGCCCGCAGGGCCGCCCTGTTGTCCTCCTCCAGGAGCGCGAAGCGCGGCGGCCGCCCCTTCTCCATGGCGCGCACCCAGTCCGAGTGCCCGACGGTGACGAGCAGGTCGTCCCCGACCTCGGAGCGCAGGAAGTCCAGGTCGTCCTCGCCCTGCACCTTGTTCCCCACGACCTTCAGCGCGACGCCGAAGTCCCGGGCGTACTCCTTGTACTGGCGATAGACCGAGACCCCCTTGCGCGTCGGCTCGGCGACCAGGAACGTCATGTCGAAGCGGGTGAACATGCCCGAGGCGAAGGAGTCGGAGCCCGCGGTCATGTCGACCACCACGTACTCGCCGCGGCCGTCGACGAGGTGATTCAGGCACAGCTCCACCGCTCCGGTCTTGGAGTGGTAGCAGGCGACACCGAGGTCGGCTTCGGTGAAGGGTCCGGTGACCATCAAACGCACGGCGTCGCCGTCGAGTTCCACGGGCCGGGCGCAGGCGTCGTACACGGGATTGTTCTCGCCGACGCGCAGCAGGCGGGAGCCCTCTCCGGGCGGTGTCGTCTTGATCATCGTGTCGGCCGAGGCGATCCGCGGGTTCGAGCCGCGCAGGTAGTCCTTGATGAGCGGCAGCCGCGCGCCCATGGCGGGCAGTTCGGCGGCGGCGTCCTCGTCGAGGCCGAGCGCGGGCCCGAGGTGCTGGTTGATGTCGGCGTCGACGGCGACGACCGGCGATCCGGTGGTGGCGAGGTGACGGATGAAGAGCGAGGACAGCGTGGTCTTGCCGCTGCCGCCCTTCCCCACGAAAGCGATCTTCATGTTCACCAAGGGTAGCGGCGTGATTGCTGTGCGTGTCCTTGCCGCGTGAAGAAGACCACTCCTTCGTGGGGCGCGGCCCTCCGGCCCGTAGGGTCGTACTCATGAGTACGACAGCCGACCCCCTTGCCGCGCTGGGCACGCTTCCCGGTGTGGGCGACTCCGTGGACTCCGTGCGCAAGGCGGTGGACCGGGTCTACGGGCACCGGGTCATGCGGCGCCGCAGCAATGAGGTCACCTCCGAGGCCGCGCTGCGCGGTGCGCGGGGCAGCGCGGCGCTGTCCGGCGCCGACTGGGCCCTCGAAGAGGTGCGGCGGCGGACCGACTTCAGCGGCGGGGGCGGCGACGGCGAGGCACGCACGGTCGGCGCCGCCCTGCGGCTGACCGCAGAGGCCGGCCAACTCCTGTCCATCTGGCGGCAGTCGCCACTACGGGTGCTCGCGCGCCTGCATCTGGTCGCGGCCGCCGATCAGGGGGGCGCTGTGGGTCGGCCGCGCACGCCGGGCGAGCCGGTCGACGAGCCGCTCATCGAGCTTGCGCTGCCGGACGCGGACGAGGTGGCGGGCCGCCTGGAGGGGCTCTCGCAGCTGATCATCGCGGGGAGTTCGGCCCCCGCCCTGGTGAGCGCCGCCGTGGTGCACGGCGAACTCCTCGCGCTGCGCCCCTTCGGTTCGCACAACGGCCTGGTCGCCCGCGCCGCCGAGCGCATCGTCCTGGTGGGCTCCGGTCTCGACCCGAAGTCGATCTGCCCCGCGGAGGTCGGTCACGCGGAGCGGGGGCGCGCGGCGTACGTGGCCGCGCTCGAAGGTTATGTGTCCGGTACGCCGGAGGGGATGGCCGCGTGGATCGCCCACTGCGGCAAGGCCGTCGAGCTCGGCGTGCGGGAGTCGACCGCGGTGTGCGAGGCGCTGCAGCGCGGCGCCGCGTAAAGGCCTCCGCAAAGGGGTGCGGCGGTACGAGTTCTCGTACCGCCGCTGGCATGATGCGCCGGGTTACCAAGCGTCCTCGAAGTGTTGCCCATCAGGTCGGGACGTGTGCCCGTCACCTGGTGCGGCTGGCCCGTAATCGACGGGTCGACGTCGCGTGGGTGCCCGGTGTTCATGCTTCGGTCCGTGGGGCCTTGGTTGCGGTTGAAGGTGATCCTCTCGGATGTCCCTGGTCTCGCGGGCCGTTGACTCCTTTGTACTCCTCCCCTGGAGGAAGCGGAAGTCCTGGCTGCACTTCTTTACTTTTAGGTTCAATAAGGGGCGAATCGGGCGCCCATTTCCGGGGTGCCGCCGGGGCTTCAACGCGAGGCGGCCGGTGCGCGGCGCCGACTGGCGTACCAGACCAGGCCCGCGGTGGCAGCCGCGGCGCCCACCGCGGCCGCCACGACCAGGGCCGGACGGGACGGCGCGGAGAGGTTCGGCAGCCGCTGCTTGAGCCGCACCGGCTTGTGGAAGTCGAGAATCGGCCATTCCCGCGCGAGAGCCTCGCGGCGCAGGGTCCGGTCCGGATTGACCGCGTGCGGATGTCCGACGGCGCTCAGCATCGGCAGGTCCGTCGCCGAGTCGCTGTACGCGTAGCAGCGCGCGAGGTCGTACCCCTCGGACCGCGCGAGTTCCTTGACGGCCTCCGCCTTCGTCGGCCCGTACGCGTAGTACTCCACCTCGCCCGTGAAGCAGCCGTCCTCGCCGACGACCATGCGCGTGGCCACCACCCGGTCGGCACCCAGCAGCTCGCCGATCGGCTCGACGACCTCGGCGCCCGAGGTGGAGACGATGACGACGTCACGTCCGGCCGTGTGGTGCTCCTCGATGAGGGACGCCGCTTCGTCGTAGATGATCGGGTCGATCAGGTCGTGCAGCGTCTCGGCGACGATCTCCTTCACCTGCCGCACGTTCCAGCCGCGGCACAGCGCCGACAGGTACGCGCGCATCCGCTCCATCTGGTCGTGGTCGGCACCCCCGGCGAGGAAGACGAACTGCGCGTACGCGGTACGCAGCACGGCCCTGCGGTTGATCAGCCCGCCTTGGTAGAACGACTTGGAGAAGGTGAGCGTGCTCGACTTAGCGATGACGGTCTTGTCCAGGTCAAAGAACGCCGCCGTGCGGGGCATGGAGTGCGTCAAGGAGTGGTTTTCCACGAGGTTGAGCATAGGCGCCCACCATTCGGCGTAAGGTGTGGCGCGTGGGTTTGCCTGAGAAGGCTCTCGGGTACACCATGGAAGTCACGGATCGTTCGCGACCGTGCTAACCCGGTCTGGCTCCTCCCCCCCCGAGTCGGACCGTGGGGACGACCCCCGCTCTCCCCCCCGGCGGGGGTCGTCGCATGTCCGGACCCGTTTTCGGGTCCTTTTTTCTTGCCTCGGCGCCCCCGATTCCCGTGCTGAGTACGGGAGTTGGCGCGCCGCGCAGATGTCACTCTCCGTGACCGTGGGGCTGCTCTGCGGAGATCTCGGCCCGCCTTCCACGGCCTCACCGGTATGGGTGAGGGGGATATTCACAACCCTTCTCGCGTCCACAGTTATTGACCAAGATCCACATGATTTCCGGGATCGCTGCACGGTGATTCCGCACGCGAAGTTCGGATCGGTGTTCATGGCCGGTTCGTTATGGCCGGACGGTGATGAGACGGCCGGTATTCGGCGCCTGTCGCGCCGCTGCTTCGCGGGCGGATCGGATCGTCCGCGGGTGCGGGCGAGTGCGGAGAGGGGGATCGGACCGTGACGGGAGTCATTGCGTCGGACGCGCGGGGTGCGCGGCGCGCGCCGTTGATCGTGACGGAGGACGTGGACCTGCTGGACGACCTGCTGCGCCTGTGCGCGGCGGCGGGAGTGCGGCCCGAGGTCGGACATGGAGTACCGGAGGGCAGGGGGTGCTGGGAGGCGGCGCCGTTGGTCCTGGTCGGGGACGACGCCGCGGGGCGGCTGCGCGGGGTGACCCGACGGCGTGGCGTCGTCCTGGTTGGGCGGGATCAGGACGATTCCGGGGTGTGGAAGCGGGCTGTGGAGATCGGCGCCGACCACGTGCTGATGCTCCCGGACGGCGAGCAGTGGCTGATGGACCGGATCGCCGACGTCGTCGAGGGCGTGGGCCGGCCCGCGACGACCGTCGGGGTGATCGGTGGCCGCGGCGGGGCGGGCGCCTCGACCCTGGCGTG
>NZ_JAAGMG010000037.1 GCF_010548525.1 Streptomyces sp. SID14478 | reverse complement strand
GGTGACGCCGGCCAGCGACCGCAGCGCGGTGGTGCCGCCCGCCATGCACACGGCGGCAAGGAGCGCGCCGACACCCAGGGCGGCGTTGCGCAGGGCGCGGGCCGCGGAGAGGGCGGTGTCGCGTTCGCGGCCGTGGGCGACGGTGGCCACGAGCGCGGCGTGGGCGGCGGGCCAGGCCTGGTTGCCGATGCCGAGGAAGAGCGCCGCCGCCGCGAACAGCCACACGTGCCCCGCCGGCGCGGCCAGCAGGAGGGCCGCACCCAGGACCCGTACCAGCATGGAGGCCGCCACGACGGTGCTGCGCGCCCCGCGGTCCAGCCACCGGCCCACCGCGGGCATGCACACCAGCCCCGCGACGATGCCGGCCGTCATGGCGGTACCGGTGACCGCCGCGGGCAGCTTCAGCACGGTCATGCCGTAGAGCAGCAGGAAGGGCCGCAACAGGCCGGTGCCGAGTGCGTCCACGGCGAGGGCGACGGCGTAGCGGGGGCCTCCGCAGGCGCGGACGAGGGCGCGGGGCTGGATCCTGGTGACGGTTGCCATGGCTCAGACGGTGCGGTCGGTCACCGGGGCGGGGCCCGTCGGTTGACGCATCTCGTCAACCGACGACGGCGCCGGCGGCCGGGGCGGCGAAGATGGGGGGATGGCGTTGAGGATCGACATCAGCGGTGTGCCGTCCGAGCAGGTGCGGTTCGCCGCGTCCCCGCTGGCCGAACTGACCGCGATGCTGCACGTGTTGGCGGAACCGGGACACCATCCGCAGTTCGCCGGCTGGGCCGCGGACGTGCGGACGGGGCTGCGGGACGAACTGGCCGAGCGGTTCGAGGAGGCGGAGTTCCTCTGGCGTTCCTCCCAGGCCGACTTCCTGATCCCCGCGCGACCCCGGGCGACCCTCGTCGAGGAACTGGACGACGTGGACCGCATCGACGACGAGACGTACGTGACGGCCGCGCTCGTCACCACGTGCGGCAGCAACCGGGTCCACTTCCGGGGCAGTTCACCGCTCACCGACGCGACCGCGCGGGAGCGGGCCCTGGACGTGGCCCAGGCCCGCGGCGCACGCCAGGAAGCCTTCGCGGAAAGCCTGTTGGCGGATCCCGCCGCCGTACGCGCACGGGTGCGCCACACCCTCGAAGAGTGCGCCGGGGCCTTCTTCGACGCGGCCTGGGCGGACGTCGGGGTGCGGCTCGCCACCGATCTGCGCCTGAAGAACGACCTGCTCAGGCGCCAGGGCCTCGGGGCGGCACTCGCCTCGGTCTCCGGTGCGGTCGCCCTGGACCCGGACGGCGACCGCATCGTCGTGGACAAGGTGCAGGACAAGGCGACCGCCGCGCACGACGCGGGGGTCACCTTCATCCCCAGCGTCTTCGGCCGCCCGCACCTGGTGGCGGTCCACGCGCCCGGGTGGCACCCGGTGGTCCAGTATCCCGTCGCCGAGCCGGACCCCGCGGAGCCGGTCTCCCTCGAAACGGTCACCCTCCGCCTGGAGGCACTCTCGCACCCGGTACGCCTGCGCCTCCTGCGCACCCTGGCCCGCGGCCCGCACACCAACGCCGAACTGGCCGACTTCTGGGAACTCACACCCCCGGAGGTCTCCCGCCACCTCGCCGCCCTGCGCCGCGCGGGCCTCGTCACGGCGCGGCGCCAGGGCCGGTACGTCCGGTACACGCTCCATCTGTCCGACGTGACGGCGTTGGGCGGGGATCTGCTGGCGGCGGTGTTGCGGTGAGGCGTCGCCGGGGGCCCGGGGGAGGCCATAAGGCCCCGGACCATGACCGGTTCGGGGTCGCTTGAGTCCGCGGGCAAGTTGCCGAGGGCTCACGCTCGGTGAAAGACGTCGAGTGGTCCGTAAGCAGTCGGCTCGCTGTCGGCCAACTCGGCTTGGTCGCCCACTCGGTCCCGCAGGATGCCGACCGTGTCGGGCCACACGGTGAGCTGGGCTCCAGCGCCCGTCAGGATGCGGTCCCAGTCCTCGGCCGCGGAGACGCCGGTGCGGTCGATGACGAACCCGAGGCAGTGGTCCGGGTCCTGGTCGAGGGTGCGGACCAGGGCGGCTACGGCTTCCTCACGGTCCGGGGCCGAGATGTCGGAGATGCGGAAGGTGAGTTTCTGCGTGGCGCTGTCCAGGCGCCGCACGGACACCGCAAGGCACTCGTCGCGCCCCATCCAGCTTTGGAACTCGACGTTTCGGTACTCGTCCGAGGCCAGCGCTGACAGGAGGGTGTGGGCCCCGCCCACCAACGGCTCTCGCGCGCCCCGGGCCGTGTCGCGAAAGCCGAAGATGTGCTTCGTGAGCGGGTGCTGGGCAAAGAGCCCCGAAGCCGCCAGCTCGTCGAACACGCGCTGAGCGGATGCGCGGGTGAAGGCCGTGCGATACCAGCTGAAGAAGCCCTTGGAGGTGGCTGCGGCGGCCGCCGCGGTGGCCCTGGCATCGTCGCCGAGGCATTCCTCGAAGACCGCCAGAGCTTGTTCGCGGGGCACTTCGGGGCTGATGTAGTTCCGCGCCCGGATGTGGGCGGCGAACTCGGGAAGCAGCGCGACGTGGTGTCGTCGTACGTAGTGGGCGAGTTCGGTGGGCCACACGTAGGTGCCGTCCGTGACCAATGACCCGGCACCAGTGATCCAGGCGTCGTCGGCGATGACGTCCCGCTCGGCACCCATGACCGTATAGATCTCGTGGCTTGCTTCGAGGTAGGCCAGCAGCCGTTCTTCGTCCCACTCGCCGACGTCGCGCGCGGCGTCCCGAAGGAAGGGCGCCTTCCCGCCACCGGCCCCGCCGAGTTCCCAGTAGAACCCCGCATCCTCGATCATTGTCTCTCCAGCCATGGCTGCACTTGGTGCTGAATCGGCGGCAGGTAGGTGTGCCAGGACATCTCTATGGCCTCGCACCTTCGGGAAGCCGGAGCACTGTAGTCATCATCCTGGTTGGTCGAGTGCGTCGATGGCCCGGGTGATCAGGGCGCGCGCCTCGGCCCCGTATACGGCCATGCGGCGCAGCTGCTCGAACGTCCGCACGTACAGATCGATCTCCGACTGCTGCTTGATTCGTACCCGGGCCGTCACCAGCTCGACCGACACGAGCCGGTCGTCGTACACGTGGAACGTCTCGCGGGGCCACTGGCAGCGCTCAAGCGTGGCTGACGGGATGATGCCGAGGGAGACGCCCGGCACGGCACCGGCCGTGAGCAGGTGGCCGAGCTGTGCGGCCATCGCCTCGGTGTCGCCGAGCTGGTAGTAGAGCGCGGCCTCCTCCACTACGAAGATGAACCGGCGGCCCTGATCGTGCAGGATCTTCGATCTCCCGATGCGAGCCTGCGCCGCCTGGGGACTGTCGTCGATCTCCAGGTCCCGCATCTCGGCGACGATGTGCAGGATTCCGGCCGCGTATCCGACGGTCTGCAGCAAGCCGGGGACCAGGGTTGCCGAGTACACGCGGAACAGGCGGGACTCGGAGAACAAGCGCCCGACCGCGATCTGCTGTTCCACGAGGCCGGCACGGGCCCGCTGCCGCCAATCGGTGTACATCGACTCGGCGTTGAGTGACAGGGTGACCAGGTCCTCGACCTGCTGTGCTGCGCCTGTCGCGTCGCACCACAGACGTATGTCGCGGGTCGAGGGCGCGGTGACAGCGTTCTCGATGCGGGATGTCTTCCCGCCGCTCCATCCGCACAACTTCCCGTGAGCGGCGACCGTCAGCCCCGCCGTCCTGCGCAGGTCACGCAGCCTTGTGGCGACAGCCTCTCGGGCGGCCTGCGCGGATGACGACGGGGACTGTGGCATGTGTCCTGCTCGTGCTCAGTGCTTCAACGGATCTCGTACTGCTCGTGCGGAACGGCGCGTTCCCACACCGCCTCGAATGCCTCCGCGCAGAGCTTCACCGCGGCTGGGTCGGTGCTGATCTCCTGCCCCGCGGAGCCGCCGTCCCCGGTGAAGTGATTCCACCGGATGACCTTTCCATCAAGGAGCCAGAAGTCGTTTCCGGGCAGCGCGAGGTCAGATGCGCGGCGCCGCGCTAGCCAACGCACCTGCTCACCTGCGGCCACGTTCGTGAAGGTGCCCGAGTGCTCGTACCTGATGTACTCGCTGACCGGCTCCGACACGATGCGGGCCCGGCGGACGACGACCCCGCGGGCCACCGCCTCCTGGATCAGGCTCAGCCACGGCCGCCACCACTCGTCGCGGGCCTGCGGGTCGAGGCGGATGCCCTGCTTCCAGTCGGCGAACGGCCCCTTCTCCTTGTCGACGTCGTAGCTGTCGCGCATCTCCAGGTGGACCGCTGATTCCGTGGTGTTGGCGAGGAGTTCAGGGAAGGGAGGGACGCTGCTCGACGACATCACACGCCTCCCTCAAGATCGCGGCCATACGCGCAGGGATGCGCACGACACCTTCGTGGTCGGGGATTCCTGAGGCGTGTCCAGGAACCGTGAACGCGGCGCACTCAGCGGCGAGTTCCGTGTCCGGGTTCCAGCCCTGAACGACGATCTCCGCCTTCTCCTCGTCGACCCATACCGTGGGGCTTTCGTCATCCCCGGTGTTGGGGTCGATCCCGATGAAACGTAGCCCCATGGCGAACTCCCGTGCTCGTGGTTGCAGTTCGTTGCACCAACGTCAGCCCGCAAGGTGGCGGAGTCAAGACCACGAATACGCCACCCCCACACCTGAAGGGCGTGTGATGCAACGATCTGCAACAACCTGGCTCGGACGCAGCGCCGCCTCCTAGCGTCGAAGCACGCGGCAACGACCACCGCCCCGCTCGGGGCGGCCAAGCCCTGCGGAGGCGCCATGCCCACCATGCGGACACCCACTGCGGCAGAACACGACGGACTGGACCAGCTGCTCGACGAAGCGTTCTCCTCTCCCCGGATACGGCCCGCTCCAGAACGGCGCAGTCAGCTCGACGTCGCGCTCCGTATGGAGATCCGCCGCCTTATCCCTGTTGTCCAGGCGCAGGCGGACCGGATCAGCCGCGGCACCCGCGCCTGGTACTCCCGTGACAAGACCCTCGCCGAGGCGCGCGACGAGCTCAAGCAAGGGCTCAGCCCGAGCTCACTCGCCGCTTGTCTCCGGCTGACCGCGCTGGCCCGGGTCGTATGCGCCCTCGACGACTTCGCCGGCGGTGAGCCATGAGCTGGCAGGAGAGGGTGAGCGGGATCGACATCCCCGGCATCTGCTTCATCCGCAAGCCGGGTAGCACCACGCGGTGCACGAGGTCCAAGGGCCACGACGGGGACCACCACAACTACTACAGCGGCCGGACGAACAGCTCTGGCATCCGCCCCGGGTCGCGGTGGCCGGCGGCCCTCGGTGAGACACAGGCGGATTGAAGCGCCTGGCGCCGGGCCAAGACCCCGCCCGGCAACAGGCCCAGATGAAAGGCCCCGGACCATGATCGGTCCGGGGCCTTTCGGTGGTGCCCCCGGCAGGATTCGAACCTGCGACACCCGCTTTAGGAGAGCGGTGCTCTATCCCCTGAGCTACGAAGGCGAAGGCTTGTATGACAGCAAAGCCAGGGACAGCCTAGCGGATCGGTCGGAGCTCGGGGGACGGCTGGTCAGGGGGCCCGTCCACACCCCGGGAACCTCCCGCCCCTCGGCTCCGAGTGATCCGCGCCCCGCGATGCTCCCGCGCCCCGGACTCGTCCCGCGCCCCGGGGGTGCTCCGGGCTCCGAGCTCATCGCGTGCCCCGGGCGCTCCCTGGGCGCGTGGGGCCTCCCGCGCCCTGGGCCCCAATTACCTCGCCCCCTATCACCCCACCCCCTACTCCCGCACCCCCGCCCCCGCCCCCGTCGACCCCGCCCCCACCCGACGGCGCCCGGGAGCCGGGCGGGCAGCCAGGTCAGCAGGCGGGTCATCGGGCGCACCAGGAGCGGTGCGAGGAGCGCGAACGCGGCGATGAGCAGCATGGGTTGGGTGACGTACGTCTTGCGTCGCAGGAGTTCGCCCGGGTCGTGGAGCAGTGACACGAGGATGAGGGTGAGGGCTGTGGCGAGGGCCGCCGCCGCGGTCAGGCGGCGGGTCCACGGCATCGTGGCGCTGTCCACCGCGGCCTCGCGCAGCGCCGCCGTGGGAGCGGTGCGGCCGGCCCGGTACGAGGCCGCGGTCACTCCGCACAGGGCCACCAACAGGCCCGTCCAGAAGGCGACATGGAGCGGCCAGGTGTGCTGCCCGTCGATCCGGAACCAGGCCGGGGCGAGGCCCCGTCCCGCCATCCAGGCGGCGAGCCGCGGCGCGCCCCACGTGCCGAGTGCGCACCCCGAGCCGGACGCGAGCACACCGATCACCAGCGCCTCCGCGTACACCGTGCGCCGCACCTGGCCGGGGGTCGCGCCCGCCATCCGCAGCAGGCCGAACTCGCGCCTGCGCTGGGCCACCGCGAAGGTGAACGTCGAGGCCACCACGAACACCGACACGAACGCGGTGATGCCGGCCGCGGTGCCGAGCAGGGCGTTCACGGAGACCAGCGCCTCCTTGTCGCGGTCCGGGTCGGGGTCCGCCCTGCGCCGGTCGTCACCGGTCAGGACGGTCATGCCCGAGCCGGAGCCGGTGTCGAGGGCCGCGCGGACCGCGTCCGGCGCCGCGTCCACGGTCACCGCGTCGATCCGTGGAGCGAACCGCGCGGCCTCGGCGGCGGTGAAGAAGACGGCCGACTCGAACCCGGCGCCGGGCACCGCGCCGACGACCGTGCGCGTCCCGGGGCCTTCGGGCGTGCCGACCTCGATCCGGTCGCCGGGGCGGATGCGCGTACCGCCGCCCGTCGTGACGACGACCTCGCCGGGCGCCGCGGGGGCACGTCCGGCGGCGAGCCGGTACGGGGTGGCGGCGGGCGTCAGCGGCGCGTGACGTACACCCGGTAGTTGCCGGAGGTGTCCGCCCCCGCCACCGAGATCCGTACGCCCGTCTTGGGGTCCTTGAACACTTCGCCCGGCCGGTAGGGGGCGTCGGAGAGTTCGGCGTGGACGTTGGGGCGGCGGGTGCAGCCGCCGCTGTCCGGGGTGGCGTCCTCGACCGTGACGGGCCCGTGCCCGGTGTCCACGTCCGCGTCGACCTTGTAGATCAGGACCCCGGGTCGGCACACGGCCTCGTCGTTGCCCTCCTGGCTGCGCACCTCGACCGCGTAACCCGTCTTCTCGGTCAGCGGGACGAACGCCATCTTCGTGCCGCCGCTGTCCCGGGACAGCGGCGACAGCAGGTGTTCCGTCGTGCCCGGTGTCGCGGAGCAGCCGATCTGGGAGTCGTCCAGCCAGCCCAGCTTCCACTTGTGCCAGCCGAGCAGGTCGTTCCCGACGCCCCAGTCCTCGCTCATGATGTCCCAGTGCCCGACGGCCCCGCCGCCGTCCTGGGTGTAGAGGTCGGGCAGTCCGAAGACGTGGCCGTTCTCGTGCGGCAGGACGCGGTAGCCGGTGTCGGCGTAGGAGCCGGAGCCGTCGTCCTGGCGGGAGTAGACGAAGGACATGTTCGACAGGGGGACGCCGTCGGCGACGGGCGCCTCGTGGTTCCCGGCGAACGTCACGGACAGGACGGTGTCCAGGGCGGAGGGCCCGGCGTTCGGCGTGGTCAGGATGTTCACGAGGTCGTAGGAGCGGAAGTCCACGTCCGCGTCGGAGGCCGCGACGATGTCGTCGACCAGTTCGCGGTAGCCGGGCTCGAAGGGAGCCCCGCGTTCTATTCCGTACGCGGAGAACGGCTTCGGCATCCGCAGCCAGTGCTTGACGGGGGCCTCGGGGAGATAGTCGAGGCGGCCGTAGGAGCCGGTGCGGAACCAGTTCTGGGTCTGGGGGAAGAACTCCCCGAGCCGGTCCATCGCGGTGCCCTCACCGGGCGCGTCCGGGAAGTCGATCATCAGGTTCAGGGCCCGGACGGTGCCGGTCGAGCGGGCGTAGCCGGGGGTGGTGGGCACGCCCTCCGACATCTGGACGCCCATGGCGCCGCGGAGCATGCAGGGCCCGAGCGAGGTGGCCCTGGCCAGGGCCACCGGGCCGGCCGCGGTCGGCGAGCTGTCGAGGAGCCGGCCCGTGCTCGCGGTCATGGTCAGCGCGAGGGCCACGGCGGTCGCCCCGGCGAGCATCGCGCCGCGTGGGCCCCTGCGTATCCACTGCCGCATCCGATCCGCCTCCGCCTCACGCTCGGCTCCGTTTCGATCACCCTGTGTCGAGGTGCGGCGGGCCGCGCGCTGGGTGCGCCGATCGTGGGTTTCTGCGCGAAGGGGGTGTGAGTCAGGTCACAAGGCGGGCGGGAAATAAGCGGGGACGGTTTCCCCGTTTAGACCTGTGTCCGCAGGAAGCGGGGACTGGCTCCCCGCTTTCGGCCCCGTTCAGCAGAGGAGACCGTCGTGGCCACCGCCGCCCCCGCCCCGTCGCAGCGCCGCGTCCCGCGTCCGCGGGCCGACGCCGTGCGCAACCGGGAGCGGATCGTCGCGGCGGCACGGGAGCTGCTCGTGGAGTACGGGACCGAGCTCCCGCTCGACGAGGCGGCCCGCCGGGCCGGCGTCGGCAACGCCACGCTGTACCGGAACTTCCGGGACCGCGGCGAGCTGATGCACCACGTCGTCCTCTCGGTGACCGACCGCGTCACCGAGCACGCCGAGAGGGCACTCGCCGCCGAGGGCGCCGGCGAAGCCACCGCATTCGAGGCGCTGCGGACCTTCGTGCACGCTGCCGCGGACGAGCGCATCGGCGCGCTCTGCCCGATGCTGCAGACCACCTTCGACAAGGACCATCCGGACGTGGTCGCCGCTCTCGACCGGCTGACGGCCGGCATCGAGGAACTCATCGCCCGCGCCCGCGCGGCCGGCGAACTGCGCACCGACGTCGGCGTCGGTGACCTGATGGTCGCCCTCTCCCAGCTCACCCGGCCGCTGCCCGGCAAGGCCTGCCTGGACTTCGACCGCTTCGTCCACCGTCATCTGCAGCTGTTCCTCGACGGCCTGATGACGCCCGCCCGCTCGGAACTCCCGGGCGCGGCCGCGACCTTGGAGGACCTCCGCCAGGACTGACCCTCCGGGGCCGCGCGCACGACCGCGCCCCGCGCACGCAGAGGGCAGCCCCGCCCTCACCTTCCCGTAACGAACCGTTTTCTCAGCCTTATTCACGACTTGGAGTCCCGCTGTGGGTACCCCCTTGCCGGCGACGGCACCCGATTCTCGGCGCTGGAAGGCACTCGCCTTCATCGCGCTCGCCCAGCTGATGGTGGTTCTCGACGCCACCATCGTGAACATCGCCCTGCCGTCCGCCCAGACGGACCTCGGCATATCCGACGCCAACCGGCAGTGGGTCATCACGGCCTACGCGCTGGCCTTCGGCGGTCTGCTGCTCTTCGGCGGCCGCATCGCCGACAAGTGGGGCCGCAAGAACACCTTCGCCACCGGTCTGGTCGGCTTCGCCCTCGCCTCGGCGCTCGGCGGTGCCGCGCAGAACGAGGCCATGATGCTCGGCGCCCGCGCCCTGCAGGGCCTGTTCGGCGCGCTGCTCGCGCCCGCCGCCCTGTCCCTGCTCGCCGTCATGTTCACCGACGGCAAGGAGCGCGCGAAGGCGTTCGGCATCTACGGTGCGATCGCCGGTGGCGGTGGCGCCGTCGGCCTGATCCTCGGCGGCTTCCTCACCGAGTACCTGAACTGGCGCTGGACGTTCTTCGTGAACATCCCGTTCGCGATCATCGCCGTGCTCGGCGCCGTCTTCGTCATCCGTGAGCCGGCCGGCACGCGCAACCGCGCGCCGCTCGACATCCCGGGCGTCGTCCTGTCCACCCTCGGTCTCGTCTCGCTGGTCTACGGCTTCACGCGCGCCGAGTCCAACGGCTGGTCGGACGCCTCCACCATCGGCCTGTTCGTCGCCGCCGTGGTCCTGCTCGCCGCCTTCGTGTTCACCGAGTCGAAGGTCAAGCACCCGCTGCTGCCGCTGCGCGTCGTCGCCGACCGCAACCGCGGCGGTGTCTACGCGTCCCTCGGCCTCGCCGTGATCGCGATGTTCGGCCTGTTCCTCTTCCTCACCTACTACCTGCAGGTCGTCAAGGGCTTCTCGCCGGTGAAGACCGGCTTCGCGTTCCTGCCGATGATCGCGGGCATGATCACGGGCTCCACCCAGATCGGCGCCCGCCTGATGACGCGGGTCCCGCCGCGTCTGCTGATGGGCCCCGGCTTCGTGGTCGCCGCGCTCGGCATGGGCCTGCTGACCCAGCTCTCGGTCGACACGTCGTACGCCGGCCTGATCCTCCCGGCCCAGCTGCTGCTCGGACTCGGCATGGGTACGGCGTTCATGCCCGCCATGTCGATGGCCACGATGGGCGTCGAGCCGCGGGACGCCGGTGTCGCCTCCGCGATGGTCAACACCTCGCAGCAGGTCGGCGGCGCCATCGGTACGGCCCTGCTGAACACGATCGCCGCCTCGGCCACGACCGCGTACATCGCGGACCACGCGGCCGGCGCGACCAACCAGCAGCTGCTCCAGGCCCAGGCCATGGTCAGCGGCTACACCCACGCCATCTGGTGGGCGGTCGGCATCCTGGTCGTCTCGGCCACGATCGCCTTCACGCTGATCAACAGCGGCGTCCCCGGCGCCGGCCGCCCGGCCGCCTCCGGCGACACCGAGGGCGTCGAGGACGAGGTCAGGATCCCGGTGGTCGCGCACTGACCCCCGGCCGGGACCTCACCTGAGCCAGGGGAGGTCCGCCCCGGCCTCCTCCGGCTGCAGTCCCTCGGCGACGATCACCATGATCTCGCCGAGGGATTTCTGCTGTGCGGGGGTGAGCCGGTCGAAGAGGGCCTGGCGGACGGCGTCGACGTGCCCGGGCGCGCTGCGGCGCAGCACGGCGAGGCCCTCGTCCGTCAGCACCGCGAACTGGCCGCGCTTGTCCGAGGGGCAGTCCTCGCGCCGCACCCAGCCGTTCTTCTCCAGGCGGGCGATGGCGTGCGAGAGCCGGGAGCGGGTGATCTTCGCGCTGCGGGCCAGTTCGGTCATCCGCAGCCGCCGCCGGGGCGCCTCGCTGATCTGCACGAGCAGCCCGAAGTAGATGTGCGGCATCTTCGCGTCGCGCTGCAACTGCCGGTCGAGGTGGTCCTCCAGCAGGGTGGTGGCGTGGAGGTAGGCCCGCCAGGTGCGCTGTTCGTCCTCGGTGAGCCACTGGGGCTCGTGGTCGGTTGTCATCGGCTCCATCGTAAAGACCTCCTCCTTGAATCTTAAACAAACAAGGCTTATTTTTGTGAGTACCCAGAGCTTGAACCTTCAAGGAGGTTGCCGTGACCACCGCCCCCGCACCCGAGCGCATGCCCGCGCTCTACCTCAGCCACGGCGCCCCGCCGCTCGCCGACGACGCCCTGTGGCCCGGCCAGCTCGCCGCCTGGTCCGCCGACCTGCCCCGCCCCAAGGCGATCCTCATGATCTCCGCGCACTGGGAGGACGCCCCGCTCTCCCTCGGCGCCACCGAGACGCTGCCACTGGTCTACGACTTCTGGGGCTTCCCCGAGCACTACTCCCAGGTGCGGTACGCGGCTCCCGGCGCCCCCCAACTCGCCGCTTCCGTACGGGCGTTGCTGCGCGCCCCGGGCATCGCGGTGCAGGACGTGCCCGACCGCGGCCTCGACCACGGCGCGTACGTCCCCCTGGTGGAGATGTACCCCGATGCCGACATCCCGGTCCTCCAGATCTCCATGCCGACGCTCGACCCGGGCGAACTCATGGACATCGGGCGCCGGCTCGCACCGCTGCGGGACGAAGGCGTGCTGATCGTCGGCTCCGGCTTCTTCACGCACAACCTTGCGGCGCTCCGGCAGGGCGGAATCCCTTCCTGGTCGGCGGAGTTCGACGACTGGGGGCACCGCGCGCTGGAGGCGGGCGACGTGGACGGCCTCCTGGACTTCACCCACAAGTCCCCCGCGGGCACGCTGGCCCACCCGCGCACCGAACACTTCGCTCCGCTGTTCGTGACGATGGGAGCGGCGGATGCCTCCGGCGACCTGGATGTGCAGCGCTCCGTGATCGAGGGGTTCTGGATGGGGCTGGCGAAGAGGTCGGTGCAGTTCGGGTAGGGGGGCGCGGTCTGTGTCACCAGTCGTTCCGCCGCGGAGCGCGAGAGGCCCCGCCGACCCGCCGCCTTCGACGAGACCTCAGACCGGCTCGATCAGGGTGAGGGCGCGCAGGGCGGCGCCCAGCGCCACGTCCCCGCCGACATCGAGGGCCGTGTCGGCGAACTTGATGGCGTGGTCGTCGCCGTGCGCCGCGGCCCGGTCGAAGACCTCCTGCGCCGAGACGGCCCCGGCGGCGGCGTACGGCTCAGGCGCGGCAGGCGCATACGCCGCCGTCACCGCCGC
>NZ_JAAGMG010000379.1 GCF_010548525.1 Streptomyces sp. SID14478 | reverse complement strand
GTACGCGGGGCGACCGGCCGCCGGCCCCCGAGGCGAGGAGTGCCGACGCGGCGAGCGCCCCGATGGCGCCCGCGGATACGGGTTCCCGGTCGGAGCGGTCGCAGGGGTCGCAGCGGCCGGAGCGGCCGGAACGCCCTGGGGCACCGGCACACCTTCCGCACTCCACGCGAGACCCGGCGTCGCCCGCGCAGCGGAGCGCCCCGTTCG
>NZ_JAAGMG010000339.1 GCF_010548525.1 Streptomyces sp. SID14478 | reverse complement strand
GCGGACGTACTCCCGCACGCCCGTGGTGAGCGGGCGGGTGTGCTGCGGGCTGACGTACGTGTCCACGGGGCAGCTGGACCGGGCCCGCGCCGTGCTGCGCCGCACGCTCGACCTGGTGGAGCCGCTGCTGGAGCCCGGCGCGAAGGACGCCCGCGACCGGCCGCCCTTCGTCGTCCTGGAGCCGTCGTGCGCGGCCGCGCTCCGCT
>NZ_JAAGMG010000292.1 GCF_010548525.1 Streptomyces sp. SID14478 | reverse complement strand
GGCCGCCTCCCCGCCGGTGTGCAGCACGAGCCGGTGGGTGCCGACCGCGCGGATCAGCTCCGCCGCCGAACCGCCCGCCGCGACGGCGGCCTCCTCCCACTGGTCGTCGGACGAAGCCCCCTCCTTCGCGCCGGAATTGATCAATCGGGCGAGTCCGTCGGCGAGGCTCTCCTCCGCGAGCGCGGTCCGCTCCAGCCCCACCAGGATCCGCACCGGCCGCTCGGCCTCGCCCTCCTCTTCGCCCTCGGCGGGCTCGGGCGCGGGCGTCTCGTCGAGGGCCTCCTGGAAGAGCAGCGCCTCACCCTCGGCGACGGCGCTCTGCACGGCGGCGTCCGAATCCGGCACCCCGCGCTTGCCGAGCGCCTCGACGAGCACGGGCAGGTCGAGGGCCGTGTGCCCGGCGACCGCGGCCTGCTCCAGCAGCCAGAGAGTGACGGCACGCGCACGGCGCTCGTCCTCGGGCGCGCACTCCGCGCCGAGCAGGGCCCTCGCGAACCCGTCGGCCTGCTCCGGCCGGACACCGCCGACCCGCAGCAACTGC
>NZ_JAAGMG010000249.1 GCF_010548525.1 Streptomyces sp. SID14478 | reverse complement strand
GCCGGCGTACGGCTACCAGGAGCAGCCGCTCCACCAGGGCGTCCAGGACGCGTACGGCTACCAGCAGCAGCCCGACCCGTACGCCGCCTACCCGCAGCAGGGCGGCTACGACCCGAACGGCTACCCGCCCCAGCCGACCGGGCAGCCCGACTACGGCTGGCCCCAGCAGTCCCCTCAGCCCCAGCAGTCCCAGGCGTCCGACCAGCACGGCGGTGGAGCGC
>NZ_JAAGMG010000141.1 GCF_010548525.1 Streptomyces sp. SID14478 | reverse complement strand
CCCAGTCGCTGCTGGAGGAGATCCTGGTCGACCCGCTGTCGTCGGGGCCCGAGCCGTCCGACCGGATCGCCGTCGCGCACACCGGTGACGAGGCGATCGCCCTCGTGCCGCTGCCCGCGGTCTCCGCGGAGCACGACGGCTCGCAGGAGGGTCTGATCGCGGACACGCTCCTGGAGACCGTACGGGGGCCGCTGTCGGCGGGGCTCGCGGACGACGGGCGGCTGACGATCGGCGTGAGCGCGGCCGTGCA
>NZ_JAAGMG010000005.1 GCF_010548525.1 Streptomyces sp. SID14478 | reverse complement strand
GAGCTGTTCCCCGAGGACGAGGCGTACCCGGTCCACCGGTTCCCGGAGATCACCGAGTTCCTGCACGAGCGCTGGGCCGGGGGCGGGGAGCCGGACGCGTGGGTGGAGACGGCCGAGGGGCCCGTCGAGCGTGCGGGCTACTGCCATCAGCGCGTCGCGGCGCTGCGGCGGCGGGGCCGGGGCTGCTGCGTCGTCGCGCCGATCGTGCTGCACGGGCGGGCCTGGGGCGAGCTGTACGTGGCGCGGCCCGCCGGGGCGCCGGTGTTCGGCATCGAGGACGCGGACTTCGCGACCGTGCTGGCGTCCGTCGTCGCGGCCGGGATGGCGCAGACCGAACGCCTGGAGGAGGCGCGGCGGCTCGCCTTCACCGACGCCCTGACCGGCCTCGCCAACCGGCGGGCCGTCGACATACGGCTCGACGAGGCGGTCGAGCGGCACGTCACCGAGGGCACCGTCGTCAGCCTCGTGGTGTGCGATCTGAACGGGCTCAAGCGGGTCAACGACACCCTGGGCCACGCCGTCGGCGACCGGCTCCTCGAACGTTTCGGCTCGGTGCTGTCCCTGTGCGGCGCGATGCTGCCGGGGGCGCTCGCGGCGCGGCTCGGCGGGGACGAGTTCTGCCTGCTGGCCGCGGGCCCCGGCGCCGACGAGGTGGTGCGTGTGGGGGACGAGGTCTGTTCCCGCGCCGCCGAACTGGACCTCGGGGACGGGGTGGCGTGCGGGATCGCCTCGACCGGGGATCCGATCGGGGAGGTCACCAGCGCCCGGCGGCTGTTCCGGCTCGCGGACGCCGCGCAGTACCGGGCGAAGGCGCTGCGCGCGGTGAAGCCGGTGGTGGCGGGGCGCGACGGCGGCCTCGACGACCCCGTCGTGCGGCTCGCCGACTCGCCGCCGCCGGTACCGCAGGACGCCAAGAAGGGGGAGCGGCGCCGGATTCGCCGGCCCCGGGAGTAAGGGGTCCTCCCGGAACTCGGTCGTGACATCTTCGGATTCACTGTGTACGTTCCTGAATATGGATATGCACACTGTGGTGGTGGGGACGGCCGGGGTCACTGCGGCCGATGTGATGGACGTGGCGCGCCGGAACGCCCGGATCGAACTCTCCGACGAGGCCGTGGCCGCGCTGGCCGCGGCCCGCGAGATCGTCGACGCGCTCGCCGCGAAGCCGGAGCCCGTCTACGGCGTCTCCACCGGGTTCGGCGCCCTCGCCACCCGGCACATCAGCACCGAGCTCCGCGCCCAGCTGCAGCGCAACATCGTCCGCTCGCACGCGGCCGGGATGGGCCCGCGCGTGGAGCGCGAGGTCGTGCGCGCGCTGATGTTCCTGCGCCTGAAGACGGTCTGCTCCGGGCACACCGGCGTCCGTCCCGAGGTCGCGCAGACCATGGCCGACGTGCTGAACGCGGGCATCACCCCGGTCGTCCACGAGTACGGTTCGCTCGGCTGCTCCGGCGACCTGGCCCCGCTCAGCCACTGCGCGCTGACGCTGCTGGGCGAGGGCGACGCCGAGGGCCCCGACGGGGTCGTGCGCCCGGCCGGCGAACTGCTCGCCGCGCACGGCATCGCGCCGGTCGAACTGCGCGAGAAGGAGGGCCTCGCCCTCCTCAACGGCACCGACGGCATGCTCGGCATGCTGGTCATGGCCCTCGGCGACCTCGACAACCTCTACAAGGCCGCGGACGTGACGGCGGCCCTGTCGATGGAGGCGCTCCTCGGCACCGACAAGGTGCTCGCGCCCGAGCTGCACGCCATCCGCCCGCACCCGGGCCAGGCCGCGTCGGCCGCCAACATGCTCGCGGTGCTCGCCGGTTCGGAGCTCATCGGCCACCACCAGGACGACGCGCCGCGCGTCCAGGACGCGTACTCCGTGCGCTGCGCCCCGCAGGTCGCGGGCGCCGGACGCGACACCATGGCGCACGCGCGGCTCGTCGCCGAGCGGGAGCTGGCGGCGGCCGTCGACAACCCCGTGGTGCTGCCCGACGGTCGCGTCGAGTCCAACGGCAACTTCCACGGGGCGCCGGTCGCCTACGTCCTGGACTTCCTCGCCATCGCCGCCGCCGACCTCGGCTCGATCACCGAGCGCCGCACCGACCGCCTCCTCGACAAGAACCGCTCGCACGGCCTGCCGCCGTTCCTCGCGGACGACGCGGGCGTCGACTCGGGCCTGATGATCGCCCAGTACACGCAGGCGGCCCTGGTCAGCGAGATGAAGCGGCTCGCCGTCCCGGCCTCCGCCGACTCGATCCCGTCCTCCGCGATGCAGGAGGACCACGTCTCGATGGGCTGGTCGGCCGCGCGCAAACTGCGGACCGCCGTCGACAACCTCGCGCGGATCGTCGCCGTCGAGCTGTACGCGGCCACGCGCGGCATCGAGCTGCGCGAGGGGCTGACCCCCGCACCCGCCACGCAGGCGGTCATCACCGCCGCGCGCGAGGCCGGCGTCGAGGGCCCGGGACCGGACCGCTTCCTGGCACCGGACCTCGCCGCGGCGGACGCGTTCGTACGAAGCGGCGCCCTGGTCGAGGCCGTCGAGACGGTCACCGGGCCGCTGGCCTAGGAACCGGCCGGCAGGGCCTCGTCGAAGTAGTGGCCCAGGTCGAGGTCCGCGAGGAGGCCGGGGTGGGCCGGGCGCCAGTCCAGGAGGTCCTGGGTGCGGGCGCTGGAGGCCGGCAGGTCGAGCGGGACGAGGGTGCCGAGGAAGCCGAAGTGCTCCTGCGCCCGCTCGGCGGGGACGGCCTGCGTCGGCACGCCCAGGTGGCGGCCGATGGACGCGGCGATCTCGCGGAACGGGACGCCCTCGTCGCCCGTCGCGTGCAGCCGCGACCCGGCCGGTGCCTTCTCCAGGGCGAGGCGGTACAGCGCACCGGCGTCCAGGGTGTGCACGGCGGGCCAGCGGTTGGCGCCCTCACCGAGGTAGCCGGAGACGCCGGTGCTGCGGGCGGCGGCGATCAGCATCGGGACGAAGCCGTGCCGGTCCAGGGTGCTGTGCACGACCGGGGGGAGGCGGACGACGGAGGACCTGATCCCGCGCTCGGCGAAGGCGACGACCGCGTTCGTCGCCGCGGCCCGGGGGCCGTCGGTGTCCCACTCGTCCTCCGTGCGGGCGCGGCCCGGCTCGCTCGACGCCCCCGTGCCCGAGGTGCCGACGAAGACCTTGCCGGTGCCGGCCAGCGCGTCGCCGAACACCTCGATGACCTTCAGGTCGTCCGCCAGGGCGCCCGCGTAGTCCCCGGTCACCATCGCCTCGTGCTTGAAGGCGAGGTGGACGACCGCGTCGGCGTCCCGGGCGGCCTCGCGCAGGCCGTCGAAGTCGTCGAGATCGCCGCGGCGGACCCGGGCGCCGCGGGCCTCCAACGTGGCGGCCGAGGCGTCGGAGCGGGCCAGGCCGACGACCTCGTGGCCGGCAGCGAGGAGTTCGGGGACGACGGCCGCGCCGACGTGGCCGCTGGCACCGGTGACGAAAACACGCATGGGGATCTCCAGGTACGAGACGTACGAGCACAGTGATGAGACTCGGTCCCATCACGGTACCAGTGATGGGACCGAGTCGCATCGCGTAAGGTGACGGCATGGGTAGGTGGGAGCCGAACGCGCGCGAACGACTGGCCGAAGCGGCGATGGAACTGTTCGTGGAGCGCGGCTACGAGAGCGCCACCGCGGCGGAGATCGCCCAGCGGGCCGGCCTCGCGAAGAGCACGTTCTTCCGGCACTTCGCCGACAAGCGCGAGGTGCTGTTCGGCGGTCAGGAAGTGCTGAACACGCTGATCGCCGACGGGATCGCCGGCGCGCCCGCCACGGCCACGCCGATCGAGGCACTGGGGGCGGCGCTGCAGGCGGCGTCCGTCGCCTTCGGGCCGGAGCGGCGGGAGTGGGTCCGTACGCGGCAGGACATCGTCGCGGGCCACAGCGACCTGCGGGAGCGCGAACTGCTCAAGCGCGCCGCACTGGTCGAGGTCATGACGCGGGCGCTGCGGGCGCGCGGCGTGCCGGACCCGGCCGCGAGCCTGGTCTCCGAGATCGGCTCCATCGCCTTCCGCAACGCGCTGGAGCGCTGGATCGCGCCGTCCGCCGCGCAGCCGGACTTCGCCGCCGTCGCGCGCGAGGAGCTCGACGCCCTCAAGGCCGCGACGGCCGCGCTTTCCTAGGACCCCTGGCGGCTGCCGTCAGGCGGTACGGGGAGGGTCAGTACGCGGCCTCGGAACCGCGGCCCCGGCGTACCGAGTACGCCACGAAGCCCACACCCAGGCCCAGGAAGACGGAGCCGCCGACGACGTACGGGGTCGTGTCGACGGTTCCCGTGTCGGCCAGGCGGAGTTGGGTGTCGGACTGGGTGGAGACCGCGGTGGCGGTCTGCTGCTGATCGGTGCGCGGCGCGTGCTCCTGGGTGGCCGTGGCGTTGGGGACGAACCACAGGGCGCACAGGAGCGTCCCGGCGGCGGTGGCGGTGAACAGTGATCGACGTGCGGCGGACACGGAAGCGATCCCCCTTGTGGAGCTGGCGAATTGGCCGTGTGGGCCGATGTTAGTGAAAGGGGCGGGTCACAGGAAAGTCACGGGCGCAGCGGGTCGTACGCTCCGGCGTATGAGCACTGATGAGACGTCACGTTTTGTTCGCCTGAAGGTGGAATTGGTCCTGGAGGTCGCCGACGCGGAGGCGCTGACGGGGGCCGCATTGCAGCGCATCGCCGAGGACGAGGTGATGCCGGACGAGGAGCGCGGGCACGCCGAGAGCGCCGTCCAGGAGGACGCGGCGGAGGCCGTGGCGTACCTCGTGGACCCGCTCGACCTGGTCGGCGACGTGCCCGGGGCCGAACTCGTCCAGGCGTCGTGGTCGAGCGAGCAGGTCGACTACGACCCCGATTCGCCTGATTGGGACCTGGACGAGGATGATGACGCCGAGGACGACGAAGAACGCGGATAGCGGCTGGCGGAACGGGCGACCCCGGGCGGCAACCGCTGCCCGGGGTTTCGTCGTCCCGCAGGGGGAATGCGCAAGTGGAGTGAGGGATTCACGGGGATGCCGTTACCACCGGTGCACCCGTGGCTACTGCCTCCTTCGACGTGGCGTCGCCCACATCGGGGCGTTTTCGGGAACGGGACGAACCGGTCACCGCGTTGAGTACGGGTATGGGGAACCCCTGTGTTCTCCGTGACCGGACCCCGGGCGGCCGGGGACGCCGGGAACATCGGGGAAGTCGGGACATTCGGCGACTATGGAGAAGCGTGTGATGACGGACGGTAAGCGGCGCAAGGGCCTGATGGCCGCGTCCGCTGTGCTCGGCGGTGTGCTGGTGCTCTCCGCGTGCAGTGGAGGCGACGCCGAATCGAGCAGCTCGTCGAGCGGCAAGAAGGAATCGCAGGCGCAGGCCGACGAGGCCGCGGCGAAGAAGACTTCCGAGGCCGAGATCAAGATCGCCCCGAAGGACGGCTCCGACAACGCGAGCATCAACAACGCCGCGAAGGTCACCGTGAGCAAGGGCACGCTCACCGACGTCACCATGACGACGGCGGACGGCACGGCGGTCGCCGGCCAGATATCCGCGGACAAGAAGAGCTGGAAGCCCACGAACCAGCTCGCGCGGGCCACCACCTACAAGATCGCCGCCACGGCGAACGACGCGGACAACCGCCCCGCGCACGAGAACGCCTCGTTCACCACGGTCTCCCCGACCAACAGCTTCATCGGCAACTTCACGCCGGAGGACGGCTCGACCGTCGGCGTCGGCATGCCCGTGTCGATCAACTTCGACAAGGCGATCACGAACAAGGCCGATGTGCAGTCCCACATCACCGTCAGCTCCAGCAGCGGGCAGGAGGTCGTCGGCCACTGGTTCAACGCCAACCGCCTCGACTTCCGTCCCCAGGACTACTGGACGGGCGGCTCCACCGTCACCCTGAAGCTCGACCTCGACGGCGTCGAGGGCGCCAACGGCGTGACGGGCGTCCAGCAGAAGACCGTCACGTTCAAGGTCGGGCGCAACCAGGTCTCCACGGTCGACGCGCAGACCAAGACCATGACCGTCACCCGCGACGGAAAGACGATCAAGACGATCCCGATCTCCGCCGGTTCGCCCGAGAACAAGACGTACGAGGGCCAGATGGTGATCTCCGAGAAGTTCAAGGAGACCCGGATGAACGGTGCGTCGGTCGGCTTCACGGACGACGACGGCAAGGGCGAGTACGACATCAAGGACGTGCCGCACGCGATGCGCCTGTCGAACTCCGGCACGTTCATCCACGGCAACTACTGGGGCGCCAAGTCGATCTTCGGCTCGGCCAACACCAGTCACGGCTGCGTCGGTCTGGCGGACGCCAAGGGTGCCGGCGACTCCAGCACCCCGGGCGCCTGGTTCTACGACAACTCGATGGTCGGCGACGTCGTCATCGTGAAGAACACCGGCGACAAGACCGTCGCCCCGGACAACGGCCTCAACGGCTGGAACCTGAGCTGGGCCGACTGGAAGGCCGGCTCCGCCGCCTGACACCCGCCCCCGCCACGAGCCCCGGTACGCCCCGCGTACCGGGGCTCGTCGTCCGTGTGCCCGGGTCTCATCCCGTTCTCATCCCGGCCTCACCGAACCCTTACAGCCCGTGCATACGTTTCCGCTGATCCTTTCAGCGCCCCTTGTCGGGGCCGTCATCGGGCGAGGCTTCGATGTTCTTCACCTACCTCAGACGAGAGCTGCGCCGCCGCAGAAAGGCGGCGCTGGTCGTCGCCTCCGGACTGGCACTCGGCATCGCGCTCGTCATCGTGGTCAACTCCGTTTCCTCGGGCATGAGTCAGGCCCAGGACAAGGTGCTGCAGTCGCTGTACGGGCTCGGCACCGACATGACCGTCACCAAGGCCGCCGCCGCGCCGAAGGAGGGCGAGAGCGGGCGGCCGCGCTTCAACTTCGACGCCAAGGACAGCGGGTCCGACGACGAGCAGAGCAGTGACCGGGTGATGGTGCAGGGCTTCCAGACCCTCGCCTCCTCCACCGTCACCGAGGTCGCGCGGCAAAAGGGCGTCGCCGACACCGTGGGCGGTCTGAGCCTGCAAGTGATGAAGGTCAGCGGGCAGTTCACCCGCGGCCAGTTCAAGCAGGACCAGGGCGGCGGGCGGCAGGGCGGCCCCGGCGGCGGCAGCGGCCAGCCGGGGGGCCGGGTCCAGGGCGGCGGCGCCGCCTTCGACGTCAACTCCTACTCCGTGTTCGGCACCGACGTCACCCGGCAGAACCTCGGCCCGCTGACCTCCTCGAAGATCACCGCGGGGCGGACGTTCAAGACCTCCGAGACGGACGCCAAGGTCGTCGTCGCCGACGCCTCGTACGCCAAGGAGAAGAAGCTCGCCCCGAACGACACCGTCACCGTCAAGGGCACGAAGTACAAGGTCGTCGGCATCGCGACCCCGGACAGCGGGGACGCCGCCGCCAACCTGTACCTGCCGCTGCAGCAGGCCCAGACGCTCGCCGGCGCCAAGAACAAGGTGACCACGGTGTACGTGAAGGCGACCGACTCGCAGCAGATCGACGCGGTGAAGTCGACCATCCGGAAGAACATCAGCGGCACCACCGTGACCACGTCCGCCGACCTCGCCGACACGGTCTCCGGTTCGCTGTCCACCGCCTCCGACCTCGCCTCGAACGTCGGCAAGTGGCTGTCCGTCGCCGTGCTCGTCGCCGCGTTCCTGGTGGCCGGGCTGCTCACGTCGTCGGCGGTGTCACGGCGCGTGCGGGAGTTCGGCACGCTCAAGGCGCTCGGCTGGAAGTCGGGCCGGGTGACCCGGCAGGTCGTCGGCGAGGCCGTCGTCAACGGGCTGCTGGGCGGCGTCCTCGGCATCGCCATCGGCCTCGCGGGCGCCTACGTCGTCACGGCCATCAGCCCCACGCTGTCCGCCCAGCTCGGCGGCGGCCAGGCGGCAGGCGGTCCCGGCGGGGGCGGCGGCTTCGGCGGCGGCATGATGC
>NZ_JAAGMG010000142.1 GCF_010548525.1 Streptomyces sp. SID14478 | reverse complement strand
CGGATGCGGGGTATCGCATCGAGCAGGGGCACCAGCTGCGTGACATCGTGGCGGTTCCCGCTGGTCAGCGAGACGGCTAGCGGGGTGCCGTGCCGGTCGACGATCAAGTGGTGCTTGCTGCCGGGCCGGGCCCGGTCGACCGGCGAAGGTCCGGTGTGAGCCCCCCTTTCAGCGCCCTCACGTGCGAGCCGTCGATCGCTGCATCGTCCATGTCCAACAGACCTGCAGCCCGCAGCTCGGCCAGCAGCACCGCGTGCAGCTGCGGCCAGACGCCGGCCTCGGTCCAGTCCCGCAGGCGCCGCCAGGCCGTCACGCCACTGCAGCCGACCTGTTCAGCGGGAACATCCCGCCAGCTCACGCTCTTGCACAGCACATAGACAATGCCTCTCAGCGCAGCCCGGTCATCCGCCGGCAACCGCCCGGGATACCGACGCCGCCGAGGCGGACGAGCAGGTAAGAGCGGCGCCACACGTTCCCACAGGTCATCAGGCACCAGTTCAACAGTCACCCAACCAATCCTGCCGACACAACACCCAACTACCAAGCCCCACAACAAAAGTCATTCTGAAACGGTCAGTTAGTGGCGCCGCCGCAGACAGGCTCGATTCTTGCGAGAGGCATACGCCGTGTTGGCCCTCACGCGGACCGGGTGAGCGGATTGCCGGACTGAACGCGACGCACCAAGATCTTCTCCAGCATGGGTTCGAACTGGGGAATCTCTGCGCGGCTCAGAGGAAGGTGTCCGCGGAAGCGTGGCGCCTTCTACGAGTGTCTGACAGCCCGGCGCTTCGACGAGGCGCAGCAGCCAGCGGTGGCGTACATACAGGTGAGGCTGTGTGTCATCGCCGAGGCAGTTCTTGACTCGCCGTCAGGCGGAATATAATTTCGCCATATTTCCCCCTGACCGGCAAGCACGTTGCGGGTCTCTGGCGAGCAGGGAGATACGCATGTCGGAGCTGGGACGCCGGTGTCTGCTGTCGATGATCGGGGCTTCGCTTGTGGTGGGAGCGGGGCAGAGCGGTAACGCCGCCGCACTGTCCGCCGTACGCAAAGAAAGCCGCGAGCCTTACGAGGACAAGGTTGGCGCCCTGCTGGCCCGCATGACGCTTGAGGAGAAGCTGGGCCAACTGCAGCATCTTGCCTGGGCCTTCGACTCCAATCCCGGCTCCGGATCGACCACAGAGGTCGAGAGAGCGGCGCGGGCCGGGCGCGTGGGTTCCGTACAGAGCATCTTCGGCGCCAAGGCCACGAACGCACTGCAGCGCCTGGCCGTCGAGGAGTCACGTCTCGGCATTCCCCTGCTGTTCAGCCTCGACATCATCCACGGCTTCTGGACGACCTTCCCGATCCCGCTGGCCCAGGCGTCGAGCTTCGACCCGGACGTGCCGCGCTCCGACGCTCAGGTCTCGGCGGCAGAGGCACGCTCCAACGGGGTGCACTGGACGTTCGCTCCGATGATGGACGTGACGCACGAGCCACGCTGGGGCCGGATCGCCGAGGGCAACGGAGAGGATCCGTACCTCACCGCCCGGTTCGCGGCAGCCAAGGTGAAGGGCTACCAGGGCTCGAACCTCGCATCGAAAGCGACCCTGGCAGCCTGTGCCAAGCACTTCGTCGCGTACGGCGGGGCCGAGGGCGGCCGCGACTACAACACGGTTGATGTGTCCGAGTCGCGCCTGCGCAACCTCTATCTCCCGCCCTTCAAGGCCGCGTTGGACGCCGGCGCCGCCACGGTGATGGCGTCCTTCAACACGATCAGCGGCATTCCCGCGCACGGCAACCCGCACACACTCACCGACATCCTGAAGAAGGAGTGGGCCTTCGGTGGCGTCGTCATCAGCGACTGGGCGGGAGTGCAGGAGCTGATCGTGCACGGCTTCGCCGAGGACGGAGCCGACGCGGCACGCCTCGCGCTGAACGCCGGTGTCGACATGGAGATGGTCGAGGGCAACCTCCTCACCAACGGCGCGGCGCTGCTGCGGGCCGGCAAGATCACACAGCAGCGGATCGACGACGCGGTGGCGCGTGTCCTGCGCCTGAAATACAGCCTGGGGCTTTTCGACGACCCGTACGTGGAGGAGTCGACGGCGATCCCGGGGCCGACGTCCGCCGCCCGGGCGGCCGCACGCACCGCGGCCTCGCGCTCGATGGTGCTGCTGAAGAACGACCGGGACGTCCTCCCGCTGGCGCGCTCGGTCGGCTCCGTGGCCCTGGTGGGTCCCTTCGCCGACTCGACGGACCTGCTCGGCACCTGGGCAGTGCCCGCCGCGGCGGAGAGGTTCCCGGCGGTGCGAATCCTGGACGCGGTGCGCAAGGCCGCGCCGGCGGCGGATGTCAGGCACGCGCGAGGTGTGGACCCCGAAGGCGAGGACACCGACGGCATCGAGGAGGCGGTCGCGGCGGCCCAGTCCTGTGACGTCACCGTCGTGGTCGTGGGGGAGCCCGCCACGATGAGCGGGGAGGCCGCGGCACGCAGCGACCTCTCGCTGCCCGGCGCACAGGAGAAGCTGATCGCGGCTGTCGCCCGGACCGGAAAACCCTTCGTGGTGGTGCTGGTCAACGGCCGCCCGCTGACCATGGGTGACTGGCTGGACTCCGCCCCGGCCGTCCTGGAGGCCTGGCACCCCGGCATCGAAGGGGGCAACGCGATCGCGGACGTGCTCTTCGGGACCGTCACCCCGGGCGGCAAGCTGCCCGTGTCCTTCCCCCGGGCGGTCGGCCAGATCCCGATCCACTACAACCACGAGTCCACCGGCCGCCCCTACAAGGCGGACGACAAGTTCACGTCGAAATACCTCGACCTGCCCCCGACACCGCAGTTCCCCTTCGGGCACGGCCTCACCTACACCACGTTCGCCCTCGGCGCGCCCGAGGCGGACCGCACGGACATCACGGCCGCGGCGCTGCACGCCGGAGATAGCATCGAGGTGACGGTGCCGCTGTGTAACACTGGCTCGCGGACCGGGGACGAAGTGGTGCAGCTGTACGTCCACGACGTGGCCGCCGGCATCGCCCAACCGGTGCGCAGGCTACGCGGATTCCAGCGCGTGACGCTCGCGGCCGGCGCGGCCACGACGGTCCGGTTCCGGCTCGGGGCGGAAGACCTGGGGTTCTGGACCAACGCTCCGAAGGGCGAGTTCCGTATCGAGCCGGGCCGGTTCGACTTGTACGTGGGAACCTCGTCGGCGGCGGACAGCAGACTGAACGTGAGCATCACGTAGTGCTCCTGGCGCGCTGATTGCGGGTTGAGGCCTTCGCGCCTGCTGTCGCGCGTGTCAGCGCAACACTGTCACCAACGGCAGCGCTCATTACCGTGATCCCCGTGTCTGCAAATCGTGGTTCGTCGCCTTCAGGCTCACACCGGCGTTGTCACGACGGTCAAAGCCCAGCTCTGTTCCTGCCCCTGGTGGCAGGGGCAGGAACAGAGCGGGTGATCCGGGAGCGTCCGGCATCCGGGAGCTGTCGCCCGGACACGCTCACTACGCGTTGGTCATCAGGCCGGCGCGGAGCTTGGTCAGGATGCGGGTGATGAGGCGGGAGACGTGCATCTGCGAGAAGCCGAGCACGTCGGCGATCTCCTGCTGGGTGCGTTCCTCGACGAAGCGGAGATGAATGATGGTGCGGTCGCGCTCGTCGAGTTCGGCGATCAGCGGGGCCAGGGAGCGGTAGTTCTCGATGAGTTCGTAGGCGTCTTCCTCGATGCCGATGAAGTCGGAGAGCTGAGTGTCGGACTCATCGCCGTGCGCCAGGACCGCGGCGTCGAGCGAGACGGAGTTGTAGCCGTTGACCGCCTTCTGGGCCTCGGCGACCTCCGACGGTTCCAACTGCATGAGCTCGGCGAGTTCGGCGGTGGTGGGCGTCCGGCCCAGCCGGGTCTGCAACTCTTCGTTGGCCTTGGACAGTTCGACGCGTGCTTCCTGAAGGCGGCGCGGGACGTGCACGGCCCAGGTGGTGTCGCGGAAGAAGCGCTTGATCTCGCCGGTGATGTAGGGGACGGCGAAGGAGGTGAACTCGACCTCTCGGGTGAGTTCGAACCGGTCGATCGCCTTGATCAGCCCGATCGTGCCGACCTGGACGATGTCCTCCATCTCCTGGGGCCCGCGGTGCTTGAACCGGGACGCCGCGTACTGCACGAGGGAGAGGTTCATCTCGATGAGCACGTTACGGACGTACTGGTACTCGCGTGTGCCTTCTTCGAGATGGGTGAGGCGGTCGAAGAAGTGCTTGCCCACGGCACGCGCGTCGCTGGGGGCGATCGAGGCAGGGTCCGCGTAGGCGCGCTCGATCAGGTCGTGCTCGGTCCGTGAGGCTGAGTGACGCGCGAGCTCGCGTGCCGTCACGGTGTTCATGAGGTTGCCTCCTTGGCGGGAGTGATGGTGGAGGGGTGCGGTGGGGTGCGACCCGGACTGTGTTTGGGCTGCCGGCCCGTCGTGTCGCCTGGCGTCGACTCCCCACCGTGGGAGTTGGCCGCAGGCGGGAACACGGCGTGCTGGGTGGGCACGGCGTCATCGAGGGGGGTGCGGCCTGCTTCCGCCGCCTTGGCGGGCGTGGCATCGAACAAGGCGTGGGTGCGGGTGATGCCCAGCAGCCGAGAGACGAGGGGACTGGCCGAGCAGATCCGAACGGTCTTGCCCGCCTCCAGTGCCTCCATGCGGACCTGCAGCAGCACCCTGAGACCGGCACAGTCACAGAACCTCAAGGACTCGAGTTCCAGATCCAGTCCTGCCGCCGACCGGTCAAGGGCTGCGTGCAGCGCCTCGTGAAAGGACGAGGCGACATCGATATCGATCTCCCCGTGCACTGCCACGCTGGTGCGCTCGCCGAGGGCGTAGGCCTCGATGAGGGGAGCTGATGGTGCGATGCGGAGGGACCGAGGGTCACCGTCCATGCGGAGTGCGGTCCAGACCGCAGGCTCCGTGCCGTTGAGCACCGTCCCCACCTCCCCCTCTGATTGTTGGCACCCATAGCTTGGAGCGAACTTCGAATCACGTCAACTGATACCAGAAAACAGATTCGTGTTTCATGCAGCGGCAATGTTCTAGACTGTCCGCATGGAGGAACAGACCGAGTCGCGGACCGGGTGGACGTTCTTGACCAATCACGCCCGGGTCCTGGCGGCAATCGCCGACAACCGTCACGCGCGCATGCGAGATCTGGCCGTGCACTGTCGTCTGACGGAGCGGGCCGTGCAGCGCATCATCACTGATCTGGAAGAGGCCGGTTACCTCTCGCACATGCGCGAGGGCCGCGGGAACGTCTACGCGATCGATCCCTCCAAGATCCTGCGCCACCCGGCCGAGGCCGACGTGAGCGTGGCGGCGTTGCTCGCCCTGCTCGTGCGAGACGAGGCCGACCGCACCACTCCCGCCCTGCACATGTCCTGAACCGCTGTCGGCGGGCCGCGGTGAAGGACGGCAGGCGCGCGGCGAGCGCGTGCTCACGGCTTGCCGCTGTCCTTGATGTTTCCCGGGCTCGGCGTGAGTCGCCGGGCCACACCTGCTGGGCCCGCGCCCTCACGCATGAGGTGTCCCGACCCCGCTGACGCCCCAGACCGCTCCGCAAGATCTGTGCCGGAGCGGAGTTCTGATTCCGCTCGCGCGGGTGATCGTTGTGGCGTCAGTTGTTTTTCTCAGTCCCAGTAGGGCGGGGGCTGGTCGACGCGACCGCCCTGGTGTGGCGTGGGGATGTACTCCTCGGCTCCCTTGGGAAGGGCCGCCACGCATCCTGGCGAGCAGGCGCTGACCAAGAGTGGCAGCACGTCGGTGGTCACGAGCAGGGAGATCCAGGCCTGGTGCAGTTCCTGGTCTATCGGTTGGTCGCCGCTTCATCGATCAGCGTGAGCAGGTGCTGCCAGCCGGCGCTGGAGGTGTCCTGCAGCTCGGTGTGGAACCCGACGCGGGCGCGCGGATGAGACCTGTACTGGTCGAAGCATGAACAGCTGACCTGATGGGGGCGAGAGCCTTGAGGGTCCGGAGACGCACTGTCGCCCCAGCGGTTCACAAAGAGCCTCGGTTCTTCCTCGTCCACCATGGCGTCACGTTACGGGCCCTGGAGCAGCTTGGACGAGGGCTCCTCGGAAGCGAGGATAGGTCAGCCGACATCTACTTCCCGCTCGATCTGAGCCTTGGTGCGCGCCAGGCGGGCCGGGGCTCACGCGATCTTCCGCCCCGAACGTCGTGCGGTGGGCAAAGGGCACCGGTGCCGCGTACGTCGTGGATGCGTGGACGGTGACCGCGCGTCAGGAGCGGGGGAGTTGGACAGCTGGTGGCGGCCCCTCACGGCCTGTCCGTGGGGGGATCTGCGATGGCGTGGACAGCGGACCAGAAGTCCGCCCGGTGCGATGCGGTGTGGGACAGGAGTGCGCGGCGGACGGCACGTGCGTGCGCGGGCCGGGCGGCGGCCAGCGCACTGCGGCCGTCGGCGGTGGCAATGATCACGCGGCGCCCCGCTGGGCCGTCCTCGCGGGTCACGAGACCGCGCTCGGCCATGCGGGAGAGCTGCCGCGACAGCCGTGCCCGCTGCCAGTCGAGCATGAGTCCCAGTTCCTGCTGCGGCATGCGGCCACCGCCGTTCTCGATCACCCTCGACAGGATCGAGAAGTCGGGGACGGACAGCGCGGAGGCGGCGTGGATCTCGTTCGACACGGCGGCGGTGACGGTGTCGTTTGCGCGCTTCCAGGCGATCCACTGTGCCATCTCGGCGTCATCGAGGGGGGAAGTCATGGAGTCACCGTACGCCCGAGTTGCCATGTAAACACGCAAGAGCCCATTCTGTTTACATGGAAACACAAGAGGTCTCTCACAGCGTTCTCATCACCGGAGGCAGTTCCGGGATCGGCCTCGGCCTGGCCACCCGCTACCTCACGGCCGGCCACCGAGTCATGATTACCGGCCGCAACCCTCATAAGCTGGCCGCGATCTCCGAAGGTCTGCCAGGCTTGGAGACCTTCGCCAGCGACATGGCCTGCCCACGGAAGCGCGAAGACCTGGCCGCCCACGTGAGACAGACCATGCCTGACCTCGACATCGTGATCAGTAACGCCGGGATTCAGCGGCGCGTGGGGATCGCGGCGGACGACGCCCCGTGGGCCGAGGCGCAGAACGAGATCGACATTTTGCTTGCCGGGCCGATACACCTCGCCCGGCTCCTCGTGCCGCAGTTGCTCGGGCACGGCCGCCGGAGTGTGTACGTCAACGTCACCTCTGGCGGCGCCTTCCTGCCTCAGCCTTTCGCGCCGCTCTACAGCGCGGCCAAGGCGGCCCTGCACAGCTACACCGTGAACCTGCGCCACGCGCTGCGCGCCACCCCGTGCCGAGTGGTGGAACTGATCCCGCCGGCCGTGGCCACTCAGCTCGCAGGTCCCGGCCACAACCACGGTGCCGACCCGGAGGAATTCTGTGACACGGTCTTCCCGCTGCTGGACGGCTCGCACACCACCGTCGGCTTCGGTCGCACCGCACAGCCGGACTTCACTGAACGCCTCGACGCCGAGCAGCGCGCGTTCGAGAGCGCCTCGATGCGCTTCCACGTGCCGCTCTACCAGCCCGATGGCACTGTCGAACCTGCACACTGACTCCATCACGCTCAGCCCAGGATGACGACGGCGCTGTCGACCTCAACGGGCCTGCTGCGTCCCTGATCCCGAAGGTCGCCGCACCTTCGCGGTTACCCGCAAAGCACCTCAGAGGGGCCCGGGAGGGGGCGATCACGTCCAGCTCGGAGAGAGTCCATGGGAAGGTTTGTAGGCAAGAGGACGTCCCGTGATCGCGTCAAGGAGGACGCGATCGCCGACCGAACGCTTCAGCCGTACCGTCACCTGCTCCAGCTTGGCCTGCTTGGTGCAGAGCTTCGTCTCATGGCGGCGCGTGATGGGATACGAGAGCACGACAGAGCCGCCGGTCTCCACCACAACCGGTGTGGATCGCTTGTCGCAGACGCCCTGCAGGAAAGTGACGGTGACTGAATGGCCGTCCTCAGCCACCCCAGCCAGTCGGAGCGGCTGTCCGGGCAGCTCACGCGTGCCGTGGATAGGGGACCGGGGGAGTCCGGATGCCATGACTGCCGCCTGTTTGAGTGGCGAGTCGTAGCCGTCGAGGGTGAACTCCCAGGCCGGGACGGTCGCCCTACCGCGGCTGGTGGAGACGGTCATCTCGGCCAGCTTTGTTTTGGTAACGGTGAGGTGGGGCCGGCCGCCCACGCGGCCACCGGAGAGTTTGCTGTAGGCGGTTGCTGCGGGCGTCAACGGTCGTTCGAGGGACGGGCTGTTGGCCCACTTCACTGAGCCAGTCTTGGGGCTACGGGTCGGCATCGTGCCGATCAGGACGGAACTTCTGCTCTCGTAGGCTCGCGCATCGGCAGTGCTGTGCCAGCCCCCACGTGGCAGTTGCACCACTTCTCCTATCGGGTGATATCCCGCGCGCCATGCGGCGGACGCGTGCGAGCCGTCCCAAGCAGAGGCGACCAGGCGGGCGCGGTGGGTCAGCGCGTCGCTGTCCGCGGTTGGGTCATCGGCGGCATTCTGACTTCCGCAGCCGGAGAGAGCGGTCGGCAGAATTGCCGCGGTCAGAGCGGTGATGATATCGACAGAACGGGTGGCCTTGGGGCGCAAGTGCTCTCCCAGAGAGGACGACGAGACGGTAAACGCTCGTTCCCTTGACGCCTGCGGCCCGCCAGCGGTTCAGCTTGTGGATCAGTACGATTCGTGAAGCCGTGCTCAACCGACTCTCTGTCCCCGCTGGATGATCTGTCGGGCTCGTAAGACAGGGGTGCCCCTTCATCTCCTCGTAGTACTTAGGAAATTGGGCAGACGACAGTGCAAGTAGCGAGCTCTAGAGATGAGGGCGCGTAGATGGTGGAGAATCTTCCTGTGCCCCTTGCTCGCGGGGGAGTGACAGGTTCACAGATGCCCACGTGGCTCTTGAAGGTGATCATCGTCGCACTGGTGCTGCTCGCCCTGTGCCGCATCTCGCGGAAGCGCAGAGGCCGTCGATGAGGTAGCGGTGAACACCCCCCCAAGTCAGCGTGGACAGCGGGACACAGTCATACCCGGGTTGAGGCCAGGGGCGCTCTCGCAGGACCGCGAAGAAGCTAGTGGGGGGTGGGGGGAGCGGGCGGTCACATGGCTGCCCCCCGGCCCGGTTGACCAACTACCGTGCACCATACGGTGTTTGTTCGTGCAGTCATCGGCTGGAGGCATGAGCGGCACGCCTCTGCGATGGGAGGGCGGCCGATCCGCTCAGTGCCGAAGATCTGCCCCCGTGCCGCGTCGGCACCTGGCATACTTCAACAGCTGGAGTGGCCCTGCGCTTCGGACCAGTAGGCCTAGGGCCTCTCCCAGCGCTATCAGCAGGTTGTGCCTGTTGTTATTTGCCGCTCGGGCGTCGGCGGATGGTTCACATCGGACGGTCCGCCAGGAAGCGTCCGTCTCGGGAGAGCACGTAGTCACCGCTTGGCCGATCGCGCTGACCTCGCCGAGAGCGCCTGATCCTGTTGGCTCCGGCACCGGCTCGGATCCGCGTGCAGGGGGGGCTGTGCGTACGTCATGAACGTCGTCTGGCCGCGCAGCCGAGGCGCATCGCCAGCCCCCGCCAGTGGCTTGGGTGCCGACTCGCAGACGGCGCCCGCCTCGGCAAGTTGAGGCGGGCGCCGCGGCGTTACGACGACTTAGGCGGGGGTGATGTTCTCCGCCTGGGGGCCCTTCTGGCCCTGGGTGATGTCGAAGTTGACCTTCTGGCCTTCCTGAAGCTCACGGAAGCCGGAGGCGTTGATGTTGGAGTAGTGGGCGAAGACGTCCGGGCCGCCACCCTCCTGCTCGATGAAGCCGAAGCCCTTTTCCGCGTTGAACCACTTGACGGTTCCGGTGGCCATGTGTCCTCCAAGGGGACTAGAAGTCGGTGCCCGCGTTGTGCGGGTACCGGAGGTGGTCGTCCTGGTCCTCAGAGACTGTGAACAGCAAGCTGCCCGTGAACGTGAGGTTCACGGGCGGTACTTCGGAACCATGACTGCTGGCGTAGACGCTACACGGCCCGGGTGCCGGTGAAGCTATGGACAGAGGAAGATTTTTTCATTGATCTGCGGCTGCAGGCCATTGCCCGGTCTGTCCTGCACTCCTGGGGCGGGCCGGGCAATGGCTCCGGCTGGTCTCTGCGGCACGTACCTCCCAGCGCTTGGCCCACCCTTTGGTCGCCGATTACCGGAGGTCCGGGGGAGTGGCCGTGTTCAGCAGTACCAACTTGGGCTGGCCGAGGCGGCCGTGGGTGATCATCGCGCCGATCATGAGAGCGATCCAGCAGGCGTCGGTCACGGGCACCATGACAGGCGCGATACTGGCGTGCTGGGCCGCAACTGCGGCCCGCAGTATGCCGCGTGTACCCTCGCTGGACGGAGCGAGGAGGCCGGGGTGTACCTGGGCGGTGCGAGGTCAGCGGGGTACGTAGGTGAGGATCACCGAACCGTTTTCCAGCCTCTTCTCGTCGGTGAGCTCGAGGCGGAGCGCGGAGGTGTCCACGTCCTCGAACAGCCGTTGCCCGGTGCCGGCCACGACCGGCATGATCCAAAGGCGGAACTCGTCGATCAGGTGGTCTCGCAGGAGGGTGTCGTCGAAGCGGCTGGTGCCGTACTTGATGAGGTCCTTGCCAGGCTGGTCCTTGAGCTGGGCGACCGCGCCTGCTGCATCGGGGCCGAGGAGGGTGGCATTCCATGCCGTCTCGGTCAGCGATCGGGACGCGACGTACTTGGGCATGGCGCTGATGAGGTCGGTGTAGGGATTGCCGCTGACGTGGCCCCAGTTCGCGTAGAACTTCTCGTAGGTCACCCGGCCCATGACGAACGCGTCGTAATTGCCCAGCTGTTCAAGGGACCATGCCGTGGCCTCGGCGTCGAAGCAGGCCCACCGTTCGGGTGCTTGGATGACGCCGTCCAGCGAGACGAGGGTCGATTCGATCAGTTTGCGCATGATCGTTCTCCTTTTCGGGTGGCTGAGTCGGCTGGCGTTCCTGGGGCGGCCGCGGTGGTGTCGGAACGCCGGATGAGGAGCGCTACGGGGACGGCGGTCAGGGCGATCAGCCCGCAGACCCACAGGGCTTGGTGGAAGCCGCCGGTGAGGGCGTCCGCTGCGGAGCGGCCGTGGCCGAGCAGGCTCCGGGAGTGCGTGGCCGTCACGGTGGAGGCGACGGCGATGCCGATCGCACCGCCGAGTTGCTGGGAGGAGTCGATGAGTCCGGAAGCGACGCCCGCGTCGCGTTCGGTGACGCCGACCAGGGCTCCGATCGACACCGGGATGAACCCCCAGGTGACGGCCCCAGTCAGGAGGAACGGACCGGCCAGGTCCGCCCAGAAGTTCCCGTGCACGGGTGCCCGGGCCGCCCACAGGATCCCGCTTCCGGTCAGGGCCATCCCGGCCGCCATCACGAGCTTGATCGAGGTACGGGTGACCAGGACCTGGGCCGGGGCGGCCAGCGCCACTCCGGTCAGGCCGACGGTCAGCCAGGCCAGGCCGGTCGTCATCGCGGAGTATCCGAGCACCTGCTGCATGTACAGGGTGGCGATGAAGATGTAGCCGTAGAAGCCGGCCCCCAGCAGGAACCCCACCGCGTTGGACCCGGCCAGGGTCTTCAACCGCAACAGCCGCAGCGGCAGCAGGGGCGCCGCCACCCTGGCCTCGACGACCACGAACACGGCCAGCAGCGCCATCGCCGCCGCCAGTTCGCCGAGGGTCCGGGCGGCCGTCCACCCGGCTGCCGGCGCCCGCGAGATCGCGTAGACCGCGAGCACCAGAGCGCCGGTCACCGTAACGGCGCCGAGGAAGTCGTAGCGACGGCGCGAGGCCACCAGCCTGCTCTCCGGTACTACCCGCCGCGTCAGCAGCAGCGCGGCCCCGCCGACGGCGACGTTCAGATAGAAGATGTCGGGCCAACCGCCGTACCGGGTGAGGGCGCCGCCGGCCAGCACGCCGAAGGTCGCTCCACTGGCACCGACGGCACCCCAGATACCGAGCGCCTTGTTGCGCTCGGTCCCCTCGGGAAACATGCTCATCACGATGGACAGCGCGGCGGGCAGCACCGCGGCAGCGCCCACGCCCTGGATCCCGCGCATGACGATCAGGAACGTACCGCTGGTGGCCAGCGCGCAGCCGAGCGAGGCCGCGCTGAACACCGCCAGCCCGGCCATGAACATCCGCCTGCGGCCGAGCAAGTCAGCGGACCGTCCGCCGAGCAGCAGGAAGCCGCCGAAGGCGACCGCGTACGCGGTGACCACCCACTGCAGGTCCGCCTCGGCGAAACGCAGCTCGCCGCCGATCGTCGGCAGGGCGACATTGACGATCAACATGTCGACCGCCGTCATGAAGTACGCCACGGCGAGCAGCGCGAACGCCCGCCATCGGCGCGTCGCGTCGAGTGCCGCGGGAACACTGCCACGGGTTTCGATTCTGGGGTCCACTGAGGTCATGTGTGCCTCCGGTCTCCACTGCTCAGGTCCTCACCAGGTGAAGCACCGGCTGTCCTGCCGATTCGTCGAAGCAGCGGCGATGAATCGACGCCGCCGCCGGTGTTGCATCTTCTAAGGGCCGTTATCCAGGTGGCCACGCGAAAGGACAGGTCCCCCCATGACCGAGGCGACCCTCGCCCTCGCCCAGACCGGCGACGGTGAAGCATTCCGCGCTTCGTCGACCCTTACCGGCGCGAATTGCAGGCTCACTGCTACCGGATCCTCGGCTCGGTCCAGGATGCCGAGG
The DNA here is from genome assembly GCF_010548525.1 of Streptomyces sp. SID14478. Lineage (GTDB taxonomy): Bacteria > Actinomycetota > Actinomycetes > Streptomycetales > Streptomycetaceae > Streptomyces. Next base: position 68,572 of record NZ_JAAGMG010000142.1, on the reverse strand, counting down.
ACGTGCTTCAGGAGGTTCTGTTGGCCGCATGGCGTTCGATCAGCCGCTTCGACGGCCGGTCGCTGCGGGCGTGGCTGTACCGGATCGCCACCAACCGCTGCCTCAACTACCTGCGCGGTGAATCCCGCCGCCCGCAGCCGGCCGCCGCGCCCGCTCTCGGCGGGGCGGGGCAGGGCCGGCCAGACGAGCCGTGGTGGCTCGAGCCCTACCCCGACGATGTGGACGACCTGACCCCGGGCCCCGAAGCCCGGTACGACGCACGGGAATCGATCGCGCTGTCCTTCGTGGCGGGCCTGCAGCACCTTCCACCCCAACAGCGGGTGGTCCTGGTGCTCAGGGACGTCCTGGGCTTCCCCGCGGCCGAGGCCGCCGGCATCCTCAGCACCAGTCAGGCCGCTGTGAACAGCGCGCTCATCCGGGCCCGGGCCGGCCTGCGCCCGATCCAGGATCTGCACGACGTGCCGGTTCCCAAGTCACCGGCCGAAACAGCCGTCGTCGACCGGTTCGTCAGCGCGTTCCAACGCTTCGACCTCGAAGAACTCGTGACCCTCCTGACCGACGACGTCCGGCTCACCATGCCCCCCGAGCCCGACGAGCACCACGGGCCGAGGCCGGTCGCCGGCTTCCTCGTGGACCACCTGGGCGGCCAGGACCTCAAGTTCCTCCCCACCCGCGCGAACGGACAACCCGCCTTCGCCCTCTACCTCCCCGACCCCAGCGCGCCGATCTGGCGGGCCGGCGGCCTTACCGTGCTCACGCTGCGGAACAGCCAGATCCGTGCGCTCACGCGCTTCGGAGACCTGGGAGTCCTCGCCCGCTTCGGATTCCCCCGCACCCTGCCCAGAGGATGACCACTCCCTTTGGGCACCGTTACTGCGCGCCAAAGGTGCAAGTACGTGGCGGGGGATGGCATCGGACAGTTGGGGAGGGGGCGTTGAGGACGGTGCGGTGCGGATCGGTGGCAGCTGTTACGTCCGCGGCTGCAGTCGCAGGTCCAGCGTGCGGAGTGCTCCGTAGGAGTGAACCTGCCTTTCCCGGCCAATCCGTCCCGTACCGGGCCCCGAATTGCCGGTGAGGAGCGAGAAGTTCCTCGTCCCCGTCTGCCGGCGGGGGCCGTGCAAGTGAGTGAGGAAAGTTCATGTCTCGTGTACTGAAGAGCGCGGCGGTTCTGGTGGCGGTCGGTGGCGCAGTGATCGGGGGCGCCGGTGCCGCATCCGCGGACGCTGGCGCTCAGGGTGCGGCGGTGGGTTCGCCGGGCGTTCTCTCCGGCAATGTGGTCCAGGTACCGGTGCACGTCCCGGTCAACGCCTGCGGCAACACCGTCAGCGTCATCGGCCTGCTCAACCCGACCTTCGGCAACAGCTGCGCCAACGGATCGGGCAACTGGGGCGGCGGCCAGTGGGGCCAGGACAGCATGCACCACGACGGCATGCACCACGACGGTCAGTGGGGCACCTGGAAGTAGCCCTTCAGGTCGGGTCCAGCGCGCCAGTTGATGCGTGAGCGATCCTGTGGTGGATGGCCGGGTGCCGCCTCCTCAATCCGAGGAGGCGGCACCCGGCATTTGCGGTGACACGCGGCCAGACCCTTTACGCTTACCGCCTCTTCCGGGTCTCACCTTGGGTGGTGTGCAGGTCCTCGGTAAGTCGACTTGAGAAGGTCCTGTCGGCGCTGGCCGAGGTACCAGTCGGCGGACTCGTCGAAGTCGACCGTGGTTCTGATGAGTGCGGTCTGGCCTGCGGGTGCTTCCGCGAGGACTTCGCCTCTCGGCGAGATGGCCATGCTGGGGCAGTGTTGTCCGGGGTCTGCCACGTTGGCTGCCAGGACGAATCGTTGGTTCTCGGCCGCGCGGCTGATGAGGTGGCTGCGCCAGACCCCGGCGGGCTCTGTGGGGTTGGCAGCATGGGTGAGGTAGATGAAGGCTTGTGCGCCGTGTTCGGCCAAGTGCTGCCATTGTTCAGGGAAGCGGATCTCGCGGCAGATCTGGACGCCGAGCGTGACGGACTCCCCACCGGACAACTGAATGGGGAGTGTGGGGAGTTCAGAACCGGCAACGAGACGGCCGCGTTCATTCATGGCCAGGTTGATCTTCCGGTACGTCCACCGGGAGCCGTCCGGAGCGAAGTAGAGGGCGGCGTTGCTCCAGACACCGTGTTCATGGAGCAACGTGCCGCAGAACAGGTGGATGGCTCTGTCCCGGGCCAACTTCGCGAGGCGGTCCGTGGCGAGGGCGAGGGACGAGGGTGGAAGGTGATCGAGGGACGAGAGGTCGGTGCCGTACCCGGACAGGGCGCCTTCGGGGAGCACGACGATCTCGTCCGGCCGGGTGTCTGTCAGCAGGGAGGAGATCGCCGCCAGGTTGCGGTGGAGGTCCCAGGTTATGGGGAGTTGCGCGATTGCTATGGAAGCTTTCATGAGCCTTTCTCCCTGCGACTGATACACCTGCGCAGGCGACCCCGCCCCCGGTGTCGGCAGTGCGTGAGCGCGGCCGCGAGGCTCGTGGCCGACCGGCCTCACCGTCCATCGCACCGGTGACATCTGATTGGCGGCTCGTTCGGCTCGTCCAGCGCCACCAGCACGCGCCAGAGACCCGGATCAGGGTCCGCTCGCTCGGACGGCGCCTCGCCAGCTTCCAACTCGTTCCTGCCGAGTTCGAGACCGGGAGGCGACCCGTTGTCCCTCTGCGAGTTCTTAGCCTTGGGCCGGCGTGCCGGTGCTCACCGGGGCCGCGTCCGTGCCGGTCGACTTGCCTGTGCCGGAGGCGGTGTTCTGCTGGGGGTCTGCGGTGTACAGCACGGTGCTGCCCTGCTTGTTGCGCTCGATCAGCGACTTGGCGACACCGCGCTCGAGGGCGTTGCGCACGGTCTGCTCGCTCGTGGCCCGCTTCGGGTGCTCGGCGGTGAACTGGGTGACCAGCTCGCGTGCGGTCCGCGGCTCTCCGGGGGTGGCGAGCAGCAGCGCCTGGAGCAGCTCGGGCAGCGAGGGTCCCTCAGCCTTGGCAGCGGCCTTCTGTGCAGGCGCCCGCTTGGTGGAGGTCTTCTTCGCGGCAGTCTTCTTGGCCGCGGTCTTCTTTGCGGGGGCCTTCGCAGTGGTGGTCTTGGCGGCCGCGGGCTTGGTGGTGGTGCGGGTGGGAGCGGTGCGCGGTTGCGCGGCCTTTGTGTCATCCGTCGCCACCGGCGCGGCCGCAGCCGCGGGGGTCTGCTGTCGGGGCTGCGGGACGGCAGCGGCACCTTCGGGGGTGTCCTGGGCGGTCCGCGTCACCAGAAAGGCCTCGACGGCCTTGAGGTGGGCCAGCTTCTGCCCCAAGGGCGTTGTCGCCAACTCGGCCTCGAGCTCGGCCTGCTGGGCGCGGTTGGCTTTGAGGTCCTCTGCGGCGTACTGCTCCGCGAGGTGGATCTGGGTGGTCTTGGTCTCGGGCTCGTCGGCCATAGCGGAAGCTCCTCGTCCGGGGATGATGGTGGGGATGCTACTCGCCGCTCACACCATTGGTGACCCCGTGCGCCTGGAACGGACTCGCACGCCTGTGCAACAACGCCGTGCTGGCGTCCGCCGGTTGGACGGACCGTTCGACGTGCCGGCAGCGTATTTTCGCAGGTCGTCGGCGTTTGGGCCGCTTTGCGGGGAGAGCATTGGGCTGGGTTGCGGTGCCCGACGGTCGGCGCCGTGGGTAGGTGTGAATTCATCGGCTGCGGGCCGATGGTTGCACCACTCGGCGAAGGAGCGGGGAGAACGGCGGGTCGGCCGGAGGAGGGCGGGCACAGGCATGCCGTAGGCGGTGCCATGGTCGGCTGCCGGCGAATCGAGAACGACTACCGCGGACTCACACACAGCCGGGGTTCAGATCGACTCGGACCGCTTCGCAGGCTTGTCCTGGCCCGGCTGACACCACCACGTCACTCTGGTGACGGCGCCGCCCAGGCCTCCTTCACTGAACAGCGCCTGCCCCCGAAGATCCCTGCCCGGTCTCATCCTCTGCGGAGTCCTTGATGTCCCTCCAGAACACCCTGAGGTGCTGGCGAGGCATCCGCATCCCGCGGCCCGTCACGGTGTGGTGAGGATGGCGCGTACTTGCGTGGAGACTCCGTCGTCGCTGAGCAGCGCGTTGTGGTCGAGGCAGCCGGCGTCGGTGTTGGTAGCCCCGGCGAGCGGCACGCTGTTGTCGGGGTTGATCACTTCGTCGCAGCTCGACCAGAACGTGGCGTACCGGGTGGCACCCGGGGTTTCGTCCCCGGAGGCCAGTTGCTTTTGGACGTAGCTCCCGGGGGACATGTCGCGGCAAGCCTGGTCCCAGGCGGCGCAGGCCCACGCCGTGTACGTGCCGTGGTTGGGGCCGCCGAGCGAGATCATGTGGGCGACGTGCTCGCTCCCGTTGCCATGGGCGAGGTACCAGCGGGCGGGCAGTGTGCCGAAGGAGTGCGCGACGATGTCGATCTGGTCGGCCCCAGTCTGAGCCCGGACTTGGTCCACGTACGCGGCGAACTGTCCGGCGAGCGTCTCGTTGACCGATGCGTGCGTGTCGTAGGACCAGCGGAAGAGCTCAGCGTCGCTGTATCCGTCAGCCTTGAGGTCGTCGGTCAGTGACCCCCATACGCCGGGGTCGGCGTTGTAGCCGTGTACGAGGATCACTGGGCGGTGCGCGGCGGCGGATGCCGCCGGTGCCACGCAGAGCAGACCGGCCAGCGCGGTCAACAGGGCCAGGAGCACGGCGATTCGACGGTGCATCTAAACCTCCGACGTGGGGTTACGGGGGAGACGCAGGGGACCGGAAGGTGCTACCGGATAGTAAGCCTCTTCGCGGTGAATGGGCAGAGACGCGACAGCCCTCTTCGGAGCAACGCAGAACGGCGGCAAACTGCCTCACCACGGCCGCCTCCCAACTCAGCGACGACTCCCCATCGGACCGTCCCGGCGGCGTGCGCCTCTCCCGACGCGGTAAGCGAGCCGGTGTCATCGCGCTTGAGTTTGTGGGTAGTTGGGAGGCATGAGACGGCTACGGAATGTGGCGGCACCGGTCATCGGCGCAGGGGTGCTCGTGCTGTTCTGGCGGTTCGCCTCGCACGAGTCGTGGCCGTCGGCGCTGATCGCCGGGGCGGTGTGGCTGGTGGTGTGGTCGCTGCTCTACTTCGTGTGGATTCGTCGGGCGAACCGGCCGTAGGGAGGACGACATGGGGTGGCTTCGGCGGTCCGTTGTGGCGTTGGCGATCGCGGCGGTGTGGGGCGTGGTGGTGTGGGTCGTCCTGCGATGGGTGTTCGACGTGGACGATTCGGTGGGGATGTCGATCACGGCGAGCGGTGTGCTGCTCGGGACGCTGGTGGGGGATCGTCTCCGCGAGAAGTGGAAGAGGCGCCGCCGATAGGTCGGTACACGCGCTGTTGTCCGGCCGAAGCCGAGCGGAACCGAGTTGTTGAGCCGGAGTTCTGGATGGCGGTGGGAGTGGGGGACATGCCGGTGGTGGTGAGTGCCCCGCGACGATCTGCACGGCCGAGCTCGGTGAGTGCCTCGGCGCTGACACCGCTTTGACGCTCGCGGACCTGATCGCCGATGTGGGCCGCGCCAACGCCCCGCGCACCCGGGACAGAACCCGGGTGCGCGGGGCGTTGGCGGCTGCAGTGCTGGGTCCCCACCCACAACCTCAGTTCAAGGCGCGGCGGCGGCTTCCCGTTTCAGGCCGGCCGGAGGGCCCTGCGGCGGTGGATCACAGGAAGTGCTGGATGGCGCGGGTCGCCTTCTCCGCGGCGCGGAAGGGGAGGGGGCGGGCGGACCAGCGGTCGGGTGTCACACGCATGCTGTGCGTGACGTCGCGTTCGTAGTCGGCGTCGAGCTGTGCGGTGAAACCTTCGTCCAGGACCGCGAGCATGACTTCCTCGTCGTGGTCCAGGGAACGCCGGTTGAGGTTGGTGGAGCCGACCAGCGAAGCGGTCCCGTCGACCGTGACGACCTTGCAGTGCAGCATCGTGCGCTGGTACTCGCGCACGATGACTCCGCACTCCAGGAGCCGTTCGTAGTGGTGGCGGCCGGCGATCCGGCTGACCTGCTTGTCGGTGTGCGGCCCGGGGACGAGCAGTTCGACCTCGACGCCGCGCCGCGCGGCCTGGCAGAGCAGGTCGACGAAGTAGACGTCGGGCGAGAAGTAGGCGGTGGCGAGGCGCAGGCGGTGCTGTGCGGACTGGATGACCACGCGCAGCAGGGTCTGCATGTCCTGCCAGCCGATGCTGGCGGAGCCGCGCACGACCTGGACGATGGCGTCGCCGCTCGGCTCGTGTTCGACGAAGCGGTCGCGGTCGTCGAAGAGCTCGTCGTGGCACTCGGCCCAGTTCTGGGCGAAGGCCGCGCAGATGCCGTCGACGGCGGGGCCGCGGACCTGCACGTGCGTGTCGCGCCATTCGCTCGGGTCGCGGGCGTCCCCGCACCACTCCTCGGCGATGCCGACTCCGCCGGTGAACGCCGTGGTCTCATCCGTGACCAGGACCTTGCGGTGGCAACGGTGGTTCTGTTTGAACGGGGAGAGGAGGAGCGGCTTGCGGAACCAGGCGACCTGTACTCCGGCCTCGTCCATCAGGGAGAGCAGGTCTCCCTCGATGGTGCGGCTGCCGAAGCCGTCAAGAAGGAGGCGTACCCGGACACCGGCGCGGGCGCGGTCGGCGAGGGCCTCGGCGAATTCGCGGGCGACGTCGCCTCGCCAGTACACGAACGTCATCATGTCGATGGTGTGCCGGGCGCCACGGATGGCGTCGAGCATGGCGGGGAAGATCTCGTCACCGTTGCGCAGCGGGGTGAGCGCGTTGCCCTCGGTGGCGGCGATGCCTATCAGCCGTTCCAGACGTCGCCGCAGCCGCTGACGAGGGTCCTGGGGAAGGTCGTCAGCGGCCACGGCGACGCTGGTGGGGGCCGGGATGCTGGTGGTCACGAAGTCTCCGGGGTGTCGGGGTCAGGGCCACGACATCCACTGCCCCGTCACGATCTCTTCACACGGCGGTCCGGCTGCTGCTTTCCGGTCGGCCGGGGGAGGGCGACGTCCGGGGTGATGTCCACGGTATGGGCGCAACTTCCGAGACGGGACCGGCGCTGCTGTCGGACTCGTCCGCGGCTGTGCGCTGGCGGGTCAAGCCGCCTGGGTGGGATGGGCCGGCCCGTTGGCCGCTGCCTGTTGCAGTACTCGGTCGGCCACCGCCAGAGCATCCGGGATCGTGCGCGTACCGGTGCTGACGCACAACGTGTAGGCAACATCGTCCAGTTGCCAGCGGATCTCCTGGCACGGCTTTTCCGCGTAGCGCATCTGCAGCTCCGCGTAACGGCCCAGGAGTGTGCGGACGAACTTCGGGTCGGGCATCAGCACGGCGGTGCTCCCTGGTACGGAGGAGAGGGGCGGGTTCGCTGATACGAATGTCCCGACTCGGCCCGCTCATACGAAGGAGTTGTGCGCGACGCCAGGAACAAGTGCCCCGCGTGTGCCCGCTTTGGCGGGGTACCGGAGTGACGTACGGCGGCGACCGACACGAACCGAAGGGGTCCCGCTCTGTTCACCTCAGGAAAGGGGCACTCTTGTCCGCGTCATTGCTCGAGTCCATCGATCTCAACGCTCCCGTCTCCACGGCCTGGGAGCTGTGGAGTGACGTCTCGCGTTGGCCTGCTTTCCTCAGCCACGTCCGCCTCGTGGAGCCCTTGGACGAACGCCGCTTCGCCTGGCAGCTGGAACTGCCGGGTGCGGACAAGAACTTCGTCGCCGAGCTCACCGAAGTGATTCCGCAGGATCGCATCGCCTGGCACACCGTCGAGGGTGTGCATCATGCCGGCGTGGTGACGTTCCATCGCCTGAGCGATACGACGAGCCGCGTCACCCTGCAGATCGAGTACGACCCGAAGGGCTTCATCGAACGCCTCGGAGCCCTGACGAACCTCGACGCGGCCCTGGCCAACTACGACCTCGGGGAGTTCCAGAAGCTCGCCGAAGTGACGGCCCATCCCGACAAGGCCGACTTGTGAGGCCGTGGGCGTAGTCGACCGACGCGTCCTGTGAGCGAGGAGGGGCAGCCCGGACGGGCTGCCCCTCCTCGCTTTCTGTTTCCGTCCGGCCTTGAGCGGCCTGACCCCTTCACGCCGTAGGTGCGGTGCGGTGTGACCAGGGGACGTGCAGTCGTAAATGCCGGGAGGGTGGGCATGTGACGTCTCTACGAAGGAGGCGGTCGTGACCACGGACGAGCGAGCGAGACCGGACATATCTGCGGGTGACAGTCGGGAGGAGGCTCACGAGAGAGTCAATCGGCGGTGGGCCGAGGTGCTGCAGGAGACTCGCGTCGCGCAGACCGGGGTCCAGATTCTTTTCGGGTTCTTGCTGAGCGTGGCCTTCACCGCGCGCTTCGACGATCTCAGCGCGTTCGACACCCACGTCTATGTGGCGACCGTGATTTTGGGGGCCGCGGCCACCGGGGCGCTGATCGCTCCGGTTTCGCTGCACCGGTTCCTGACGGGCCAGCAGATGAAGGACGACCTCGTGGCCATTGCCGGACGGCTCATGGTGACCGGGCTGGTGCTGCTCTCGCTCACCATCAGCGGCACGGTGCTGTTGATCCTGCACGTGGTGCTGCCGGATCTGTTGGCCGAGATCTTTGCAGGATCGGTTCTTCTGTGGTTCGCGCTGTGCTGGTACGGCCTGCCGCTCTACCTCAAGCGCCGCTCCGCGCGACGTGTGCTGGGCCGCGGCTGACGAGGCGGTCTGCCGGCTGGGGGCGGGGCGGTGACCGGGCCCCCAGACATCCCGCCGGTCCGGGGCGTACCGTCGCCACCCGCGGCGAGGGGCGGGTAGCTGCCTCACGGTGAGACAGGGCTCGGCCCCGGCCCGTGCCGCAATCGGGTAGGTCTCCGCCGGGCCCCTTCGGGGCGTCGTCGCCGTGCCTGCTGTTCCGGGCAGTTTGTGCGTGACGGTAAGCTCGACAGCCAGCCGTGTCACTCTCTAGCAGAGAGGGTGTAAGAATGCCCCGAAATCTTCCGCCCCGTAATCCCGAGCAGGTGGCAGACACCGCGAACCGTGTGGCCGAACTGCTCGAGGTCCTGTGGGGGCGGGCGCAGGAGAAGGCGCCGTCGGGGCCGATTCCTCCTTCGCAGCTGCGGGCCCTGAAGGTGATCGAGGCGCAGCGGAGCGTCAACCAGCGCACGCTGGGTGACGTGCTGGGCACGGGGCCGTCCTCCATCAGCCGTCTGTGCGACCGGCTGGAGGCCACGGGTCTGCTGGAGCGGATTCCCAGCGCGACGAGCCGGCGCGAGGTCGAGCTGACCTTGAGTGCCCAGGGTGCGAAGGTCCTGGAGGAACTGCGCCAGGCGCGTATGCGCGAGGTCGAGGCGGTGCTGGAGACGATGGCGCCGGCGCACCTGGGCATCCTGGCTGAGGGGCTGGAGCAGTTGCAGCAGGCCGCGAGGGCGCATGTCGGCCTGCACCCGGCCGAGGACGAAGACGCTTCGGCGATCGCCTGACCCGCCACGTCGGCCGGGCTGCGTGGGTGCGCGCACCGGCGTCGGTCGGGCGGGTCTCTCCAGCCGCGCCGGTATGTCTGCGTTCATGGTCTTTTGAGGTCGAAGGTCGCAGGCCATCGGAGGCCGGATCTCACTTCCGCGCTCCCGCACAGACGGGGGAGATACACTCAACCGTTGCCCCATGACAATATTTGCTCGACGGCGACGATTTGTTCGGCCCGATGTCCCGACCACCGCTGAGCTGTGCTCGCACCACCAACGAAGGCTGCCGTGACGAACTTCCTGGCTGTGGAGCGCGCGCTGCGCACCGCCGCACCGTACGACCTCCTTCCCGCGGCGCGTGCCGCACTGGCCGAGTACTACGGAGCCCTGTACGTCGATCTGCTCCTCGTCGACTACAGCTCCAAGGTGCTTCAGTCCGTTACCGGCGCTCCGGCCGGCGGGCGGCCCCTGCCGGTCCGCGGCAGTGCCGAGGGGCGGGCCTTCGACAGCCGTGAGCGTGTCCAGACCGTCCGGCATGAGGGTTCCATCGAGATGCACGTGCCGGTGACCGCGCACGGAGACCGGCTCGGAATCCTGTCCGTGCGACTGCCGGAGGAGAAGGCGCCGCCGCACGTCGTCGACGAGATCACCGCGATCGCCGACGTCATCGGGCACGAGATCCTCGTCGCGGAACGGGACACGGACGTCTACCTCCAGGCCCGCCGGGCCAACCGCCTCACGCTGGCGGCCGAGGTGCAGTGGGACCTCCTTCCCGGGCGGGCCTGCGGCGGCAAGGAGTACGCGATCGGGGCTCAGCTGGAGCCGGCGTACGCCATCTACGGCGACAACTTCGACTGGGCCGAGACCGAGAACACCCTCACCCTCAGCGTCACCAACGGCATGGGTGAGGGCATCCAGGCGGCCTTGCTGACCAGCCTGGCCGTCAACGCCCTGCGCAACGCACGACGAGCGGGCATCGGCATCGCGGACCAGGCGGCACTGGCCGATCAGGCGTTGTTCGCGCAGTACCGCGGTGAGGAGTACGTGGCGACGCTGCTGCTCTCGTTCGACCTGGACACCGGCCGTGTCGAGGTCGTCGACGGAGGCTCCCCGCAGCTGTGGCGGCATCGGGGCAAGACGGTGGAGCACGTCCCGTTCGACGCGCAGCTGCCGCTGGGCATGTTCGAGGAGACCGACTACGTCACGCAGGAGTTCCAGGTGGTGCCGGGCGACCGTCTGGTGTTCGTCAGTGACGGCGTGTTCGCCGCGTTGTCGGACAAGGGCGAGGCCTTCGGCGAAAAGATGCTGGGGCGAGCGATCCAGGCGGCGCGCCTGCTGCCGGCGGCGGCCGTGCCGCGCGCGATCCTGCAGGAGTTGTCCGAGTACCTGGATGCGGGCCCCGGCCCGGAAGTCGGCGATGACGCACTGGTGTTGTGCCTGGACTGGTTCGGGCGCGACGCCCGCGCCTGAGGTCGGCCCGTGCCGCGCCGCCGGGAACGGAGCATGCGCGTTCCGGGGAAGAGCCACGCATGAGTGAGGGGCGGGCCCACTGCAGTGGGCCCGCCCCTCACTCATGCGTGATGAACTCAGTGCTTGCCGATGTCCTTGGTCTTTTCCTTGGCCTCGCGGGCGTCGCCCTTCATCTGCTGGGCACGGCCTTCCGCGGTGAGGCGCTCGTTGCCCACGGCGCGTCCGGCGGCTTCCTTGGCGGTGCCGCTGGCCTGCTCGGTCTTTGCCTTGGCCTTCTCGCTGGCGGTCATGTCCGCTCACCGTCCTTCTGGCATCGACATCATGTGCTGACCTTCGCTTGGCCGCTCAGCGGCGCGGCAAACATGCTTCGTGCGATCGGACTCGGTGAGCGGCTTCTCCGGCCGGGCGGCTCGCCCGTGGAGCGCTCGGACATGGCTGCGCTGCCGTCAGGGGGGCTTCGGTCCGTCGGCCTCGGGCGGGGGCGCCGCCACGGCGAAGCCGTGCAGGCCGTTCAGCAGCTGGTGTCGCAGGCTCGTGGGCATGCGGTCGAGTACCTCGTTGAGCAGGCGTTCGCGCCGGGCCGTCACGGCATCGAGCGCATTGTGCCCGCGCCGGGTGAGCGTGAGGCCGATCGTGCGACGGTTGGCCGGACTGGGCTCCCGGCGGATCAGGCCTGCGGCCTCCAGGCGGTCGCACAGCCTGCTGGCGGCCGACGGCATGGTGCCGATGGTCCCCGCGAGGGCACTGAGATTGATGCCGGGCCTGGTCCGCGTGGTGTGCAGGGCGCGGAGTTGCAGTGCGGAGAGCTGCGGTGTGCCGTTCCTGGCGGTGTGCGTCCACAGTGTCACGAGCATGTCGAGTGCCGCCGTCGTCTCCGGCGCCAGAGCAGGGCGGGGGTAGTTCAGGGGGCCGACGAAGTCAGCGCGACCGTCACTGTCGTCCATAAGGTGAAGTGAACCTCTCGCGGGCTGAGGTTGTCGGTACTCGTACCCCTCGTGTGCCCGTTGTGCGCAAAGTATCCGTGCCCCGCCGTGACGATCTCCGGTGCAGTCGTGAAGATTTGTGGGGGAGAGCCACGGGTGGGCGTGGTGGTACGCATCGAGAAGCGTTGCGCCTGGGAATACGACGTGCCGTCCGCTGCCCGGTTCTGAGGGTGCGCGAGATGCGAGCCCAGGGCCAGGGCCGGCAGAAAGGGATGTGAGTCGGCCGAAGGTGCGCACTGGTTCCGCGAATTCGGTTCGTTTTCTGCGTCTTGTGGTACTCGGCTCCTGCCCACGACTGCCGGCGGTCTCGGTCGGCGGGTGGGGCCGTGGGCGACTGAGGGTGGGCATGGTTGCCCGGGAGCCCTGGATCATGCGACTGTTGCCCTATGGCAACTATGGTGATTCGTAATGATCATGGAGCAGTCTAGGCCAATCAACCAGCACTGATTGCCGCCCCAGGACCCCGAGCGAAGGATGATGGGGACCCCGCACGCAGCGGGTCCCACGTGATGAAGTCCCCAACGGAACCGGCGCGTTCCCCCCGAAACCACAGCCCCGCTGCCCGCCACGGCACCTCGCACCCGTCTGTCACGGTGGATACGGCGGGACGCGTAATGGCCTGCGACGACCGGGCCGGCGCCCTCCTGGCAGGGCTGCGGGCCGGCGCCCTGCTCGCGGACGTGGCGCCTTCCTGGCTGGCCGAAGCGCACGCCGACGTCGTCCGGGGCGCCGTGGGCGACGGCCCGGGCCCCTCCGTGGCGGTCCGCGGCCGGATCGGCGAGGCGACCGTGGACGCCTTCGCGAGCCGCGCGGCTGGCGGCGAGGTGGCGTGGTGGCTGGTCGACGACAGTGAACTACGCCATCTGCGCGCAGAGTTGGCCGAGGAAAGAGCTCGCTCGCGGGCCAGGCACGAGATGTCCGACGAGCTTCTGGCATCGCTGAACGTGAACCGGTGCGCGGAAGTGACCGCCCGCATAGCGGCCACGCATCTCGCGGACGCGGCGGTCGTCGTCGGCGTCAGCTCGGGACAGCTGTACCCCGTCACCTGGTGCGTCACCGGCGAGCCGGTGGAGCAGGAGACCATCGCGCTGGACCCGGAGGAGATGCCCGGCCTCGCGGAGGCGCTGGCGGGTTTCCCGCCCGTGCCGTCACGATGGATCGATCCGGATCTCGTGCCGGACTGGGCGCTCCCGGAGCAGTTCACGGCCGGGCGCGCACAGATCGGCTCGCTCGTGGTGGTCCCGCTGCCCGGGCACGGCGTACCCGCCGGTGCGATGGTGCTGCTGCGGCACAGCGAGGAAGCGGCGTTCACCGAGACCGAGGAGGCCTTCGCCCGGCTCTTCGCCACCCGCGCGGGCGTGGCCCTGTCCTCGGCGCGGATCTATGCCGAGCAGCGGCACATCACGGACGTCCTGATGCGCGAGCTGCTGCCGCCCGTGCTCGAGAGCGTGCACGGCATCGACTTCTCCGGCCGCTACCGTGCGGCCTCGGCCACCGACCGGATCGGCGGAGACTTCTACGACGTCTATCCCGTCGACAGCGACGACCCGGAGACCTTCGCGGTCCTGGGCGACGTGTGCGGCAAAGGACTTGAGGCGGCCGTACTGACCGGGAAGATCCGCAACACGATAGAGGCACTGCTGCCCTTCGCCGCCGACCACCTCAAGCTGCTCACGCTGCTCAACAACGCGCTGCTGACCTCGCACCACACACGGTTCGCGACCCTGGCCCTGGCCTCCGTACGACGCGAGCGACGCCGCGTGCGGCTGCGGATCTCCAGCGCCGGGCACCCCGCCCCCCTGATCCTGCGGACCGACGGACGAGTGGAAAAGGCGCAGACCAAGGGCCCTCTGATCGGCGTCCTCCCCACGGACCTGCTCAAGGTCGCCACCGCAACCGTCGACCTCGCACCGGGAGAGACCTGTCTGCTCTACTCCGACGGCCTCACCGAAGCCCGCGGCGGCCCGCTCGGCGACGTCCTGTTCGACGAGCAGCGCCTGTGCAACACGCTGGCCGAGTGCGCCGGTATGCCGGCCGAAGCGATCACCGAACGCCTGCAGATGGTCGCCGCCCAGTGGGTCGGCGAGGGACCGCACGACGACATGGCCGTGCTGGCCATCACCGCACCGCGCACCCCTTACCTCGCGGCCGTCGACGGCACCACGCAAGGCGGTTTCCCCTCATGACCACAGCTGCCCCCATGACCCCGGAGGCCACCACGGACGAGGTGGCGGCCAGTGACGACGAACTGCGCGAGCAACTGTGGCAGGCGGCAATGGCCTGCGACGAGACGCACGCCGTAGCCCTGGTGCGGCATGCCGTGGGCGCGGGCTCTGCGCGCGACGTGCTGGCCGCGGCCGAGCGGACGCTGCTGCGGCTGATCGCACCTGTGCAGGAACGTGTCGGCATCCAGTGGGCGGCCAACGCCATCACGGTGGCGCAGGAACACGCGGCCACCGCCCTGAACGAACGCTGCGTCTCCGCCGTCGCCGACGCAGCAGCCTCAGCACTGGCCGACACGGACACCCCGGGCCGGGTCACGGTGGCCTGCGTGGACGGTGAGTGGCACGCCCTGCCCGCCCGTCTGGTCACCGAGGTGCTGCGCCTGCGCGGCTGGCGCGTGGACTACCTGGGCGCCCAGGTGCCCACCGAGCACCTGATAGCCCACCTCCATCAACGGCCGACGGACGCGGTCCTCCTGTCCTCCTCCATCCCGGCGCACCTGCCGACCGCGCACACGGCGATCAGCACGTGCCAGGCCGCGGGTGTCCCCGTCATGGCCGGGGGCGCCGCATTCGGTCCCCGGGGCCGGTACGCCCACCAGATGCAGGCCGCCTGGGCTCCGGACGCCCCCGGTGCCCACCGTGTGCTGATGCAGGGGCTCGAACGGCCCACCGCGGCCGCGGCCCGCCTGCCCGACCTGGACCTGCCGCACTTGAAGGACCAGGAGTACACGCTGGTCAGGCAGACGAAACGACAGCTGGTCAAACAAGCACTCCTCGACGTCGAGGCCGCATTCCCGCCCCTGCGCTCCTACTCCGAGTACCAGCGCGAGCGCACCGCCGAGGACATCGACCACATCGTCACGTACCTGGCCACGGCCGTGTACGTGGACGACGCCGACCTGTTCACCACTTTCCTGACCTGGACCGCCGACATCCTGCAGGCCCGCGGCGTCCCGCCGAGGAGCCTGCTGCCCGTGCTCGACTCCCTGGAGCACCAGCTCATCGACTTCCCGCGCGCCACCGGCGCCCTCGCCGCCGCACGCACCGCTCTCAGCGCCTGCGCACTCGGAGGGACCGCGTGACCGCCGCCCGCGAAGCCATCCAGCCCGCCGCGGCACGCCGGCTGCGACCGGACCGCGCGGACTCGAGCGGCTTCGACGCCATGAACCCGCCGCCCCTCCTGGCGCGGCGCCAACGACTCGACAAGGAGCACGTGACCTTGCACCTCACCGCACGCTCGGTGCGGACGGCCCAGCTTTTGACCACCACCGAAACCGTCGACCACGTCATCGGCCAGGCGGCAACAATCCCTCACGGACACGAGTCGGCCGGAGCCGGGCGCGCCCCTGCCCCCTGCGGGGGCGCGCCACCAGCGCGGCAGATGACCGACCACGACAGCAGCACACGATTCGAAGGGGCGGACGCATGATCAATACGACAGAACGCGCACAGACCCACGAAGCAGCCCAGAAGAACCAAGCGGACCAGGAGAGCCTTCTCGCCCGCGCTTACGCAGACCCGGCCTCGATCGCGCCGAAGGACGCCCGCGGTATCGTGCGGCACTTCTTCTCGCGCCTCACCGAACTCGAGGAGGGCACGCACGAGTACAGCTACGTGCGCAACGTGCTCATCGAGGTCAACCTCTCCTTGGTGCAGTACGTGGCGTCGCGGTTCAAGCACCGCGGACCGCAGGAAATGGAGGACATCACCCAGGTCGGCACGATCGGCCTGATCAAGGCGATCGACCGGTTCGAACTCTGCCGCGAGGTCGAATTCACCTCCTTCGCCATCCCGTACATCACCGGCGAGATCAAGCGGTTCTTCCGGGACACGTCCTGGGCCGTGCACGTGCCGCGTCGCCTCCAGGAGGCCCGGCTCGAACTGTCCCGGGCCACCGAGGAGTTGCGTACTCGACTCGGGCGCCTGCCTTCGACGGCGGAGCTCGCCGAGCTGATGCAGCTGGAGCCGTCCGAGGTGGCCGAGGCGCAGAGGGCGTCGAACGGCTACAACAGCGTCTCCCTGGACGCGGCGGCCAACGGCAAGGACGACGATGCCGAGGTGCTGCTGGGCGACTTCCTCGGCTGCGACGAGGACCGCTTCGAACTCGTGGAGAATTTCCACTCCCTCGCGCCTTTGATCGCCGACCTCGACGAGCGTGATCGGCGCCTGCTCCACCTGCGCTTCGTCGAGGAGCGCACCCAGCAGCAGATCGCCGACGAGATCGGCTGCTCGCAGATGCACGTGTCCCGCCTCATCTCCCGTGTTGTCGCGGGCCTCAGGGCAGGATTGATGACCGAGCAATAGCACCTGCACAAAAAGGAGTTGAGCCCCGTACCGACCTCATCGAGGCCGTTGCGGGGCTCAACTCCGTCAGGAGCGACAGACGCGTTGCGGGGCGCGCTGCCGCGCGGGCCGCCTCAACGACGGCGCGACGATCTGCTGCGCGCCCACCCGCCGGCCCCCGCAAGATGAAGGGCCAGCGCGGTGAGCCCGAGGAGCATGACGTTCACCGAGGTGAAGACGTCGTTCGTCGAGATGTCGGCGGCGTTGATCAGGAAGGCCAGGAAAAACAGCACGGCAGCGGCGATGGCGAACATGGGAACTCCCGTTCCTCGTCGGTGTGGTCGACGCCCTTGTGCCCTCTTTCGTGTTCCGTACCGCTTCCCGGGTAACCGGAATGTCGAGCGGGGGTGCAGAGTCGCCGCCCGCACCGCACCACAGTCACCACGAAGGAGGCGTCATGCCCGGTATTTTCGACCAGATCAAGCAGTACAGCCGCAGCCCGCAGGGCAAGCGGGTCATCGCCACGGCCCGCCGGACCGCCTCGGACCCCCGCAGGCAGGCTCAGGCTCGCGCCTGGCTCAGCCGACTGCGTCGCCGCTGAACACCTCCCGCGCGTCCGCCCGGCAGCAGATCACCTTCTCAGCCTCTCCGGACCACGGCCGTCGGACAACCGAACTCATCGACGACTACACCGACTTGAGCCCTCGGCATTCGTCGCGCTGACGAACTCACCGGCGTACACGTGACGTTCGGGGGCAATGGGACACGGTGGAATGGGAAGAGCAAGCGAACTGCTACGCCGTGAATCCCGACGAGATGTTCCTCGTCGGGGCCGCGCAGTCGAGCGCGAAAAGCATCTGTAAGCCGTGCCCCGTACGCACTGAGTGTCTGGCCCACGCCCTTGACCACCGCATCGAGCACGGCATGTGGGGCGGCATGACGGAACGCGAGCGCCGCGCCCTCCTGCGCCGCCGCCCCGACGTCACCTCGTGGCGCTCCCTCCTGGAATCCGCACGCCGCCACCATGTGCGCGAGACGGCGGACGCATAACTGCGCACGCCTTGAGGGACGCTCTCGGCGGATTCGGAGAGCGGGCAGGGGAACCGTCGGCAGCAGCCCCATGTGCTGTCGCTGCTGCGCATCTATGTGACGAGATCATCACGCCCGGTCGGCGATCTCAGCCGCCAGGGGGTCACTCCCGGCTGCCCGCGCGGGACCACGACCATCCATGACGCGCGGCAGATCACTTCGACGGACCCCCTTCGGATCACTTCGACGGACCCCCTTCGAACGGGACGCGTGGCCACGACCGGCTCGATGACAGTGTCCCGGCCGCTCGCCCATCCGGAAGCGGAGCCTCCTTTAGGGGCGTGCGCGCGCCGGAACGGGTGATTAGGTGTTCATGACGCACGTAAAGAGCGACGAAGACACAGGCGCCACCGAGGTGGCGGACCGCGGGCCGCAGGAGTACGGCCCGGCGGACGAGGTCGAACGCGAGGCCCCTGACTCGCCGCTGAAACTGCCCCGGCAGGCTTGGGGCGCGATCCTCAAGCGCAGCTTCCGGGAGTTCCAGGAGGACGAACTCACCGACCGCGCAGCCGCGTTGACGTACTACGCGGTGTTGTCGCTCTTCCCCGCTCTCCTGGTCCTGGTGTCGATGCTCGGCGTGATGGGCGAGAGCGCGACGAAGAAGATCCTCGACCACTTGGAGACGCTCGCCCCGGGACCGGCGCGCGACCTCCTCACCACGACCGTGACCCAGCTGAAGGGGAACGCCGGGACCGGTTCCGTGATGGCGGTGCTCGGCATCGTGCTCGCGGTGTGGTCGGCGTCCGGCTACGTCGCGGCGTTCGTCAGGACGGCGAACAAGGTCTACGACGTCCCCGAGGGCCGCCCGCTGTGGAAGATCCTTCCGCTGCGGCTCGGCCTCACCGTCGCCCTGATGCTGCTCGCCACCGCGAGTGCCTTCATCGTCGTGTTCACCGGGTCCTTCGCCGAACGCGCCGGAAGCTTCGTCGGTGTGGGGGACAGCGCGCTCACGCTGTGGTCGATCGCCAAGTGGCCGGTCCTCGGCATCCTGCTGGTGTTGATGATCGCCCTGCTGTACTGGGCCACACCCAACATCAAGGGCCGCGGCTGGCTGTGGGTGACACCCGGTGGTTTCCTCGCGCTGCTGGTATGGCTGCTGGCCTCCGGCGGATTCACCTTCTACGTCTCCGGATTCGCCTCGTACAACAAGACCTACGGCGCGATGGCGGGCGTCATCGTCTTCCTCGTCTGGCTCTGGCTGTCCAACCTCGCGCTCCTGCTCGGCCTGGAGTTCGATGCGGAGCTGGCCCGGCAGCGCGCCGTGGAGGCCGGTCACCCGGAGGATTCGGAGCCCTTCATCGAGCCGCGTGACACCCAGGCCTGGGACGAGCGCGACGAGGAAAAGGTCGACTGAGGCACGACGGCGGACGGCGGACCTCCGCATCCTGCGCCGCGACGGCCGCGTGCGGGGTGTCGGCAGGGGTATGCGGGTGCTCCAGCCGTCGAGCGGAGGGGACCGCCGTGGAACGTGTCAACACCTTTCTCGCCAAGCATCTCTGGGTCCAGATGGCGCTGGCGGTACTAGTCGGCGCCGTGCTCGTCCAACTCCTCTACCCGCAGGGCTCGTTCGCCGCGGTCCTGTCCCGCACCGCGTCCACGTCGGTCGGCGGAATCGTCGTCGTCCTGGTCATCCGGCGCAGGGAGAAGCGTGCTGCCGGTGACACGGACGGCCTGATCTCCTTGGACCGCAGGCTGCGCTCCGGGGACGTCCCCACCGAACCCGGCCAACGACAGGCGATGCGCCAGTTGGTCGACCAGCGCCTGCACCGGACACGCCATCGCAAGGCGGCGCTCGTGTTCATGGCGGTCATGTTCGTGACGATCACCGTCCTCATGGGCCTCACGGCGGGGCCCCGGCAGATCGTCGGATTCTCCGTGCTGACCGTGGTGTTCGTTTCCTGGCTGACGTACTTCAGCGGGCTGCAGAACCGTCGGCTGCACGTCATGGACGCCGCGTTGCGCGACGAGGACACGACCCCCCGGCCGGCCGACGCCGCCACGAAGCCTCTCGTCGGGCGCGAGCGCGGATAGCGCCTCACGGGTGGCGCTTCGCGAGGGCATTCGTCCCCCACGACGTTCCCGGACGAATGCACCGGACCAGGAGCCGCACGACGGCCCCAAGCACGAAAAACTCCTTCCACACCGGCGGGTTTAGCCGGACGAGAAGCGGCCAGTCGAAGATCAGCACATTGCAGTCCATGGAACGGATGGTGAACAGCATGACCGCGAGTGAGAAGGCCAAGGCGAAGGCGGAGCAGGCTGCGGGCGCCGCCATGGAAGCCACGGGACGCGCCGTCGGCAACGAGCGCCTGACCGCCAAGGGCCGCGCGGCCAAGACGATGGGTGCGGCCCGCGAGACCAAGGAGTCCGCGAAGGACATGGGCAAGCACTGATCCCATGAGCGGTACACACCCGGCGCGGGGCCGGCCCACTTCGGGCCGGCCCCGCGCCGCGTTGTGGGCAGAGACATCAGGATCGGGCTGGGGGAGGCGCGGAGCGAGGCACGGGGCTCATGCGGAACAGCCAGGGGAGGAGAAGGGGCGAGCGCAAGTAGCATTCTGAGGTCCGCCCGAGTGGGGGAGTGCCCGCGACGTGGCCGCCTTGCATGAGGCGTGGGGTGGTCCGTGGGGGAGCGGCCGGCAACAAGGGGAATCCGCGGGAGCGGCGCCATGGCTCGTCGAGGGGCTGTCGCGTCGGCGAGGTGCGCCTGAGGTGTTCACGGACTATCCACCGTGATCGTGGGCACGAGGTTCTCATGAAGTTTCTGATCGTCCTCGTCGTCCTCGCCGTCGCCGCCGTGTGGTTCATCAAGTCACGGAGGAGCTGACCAGTACCGACCTGCAGATATTGCGAGTGCCCCCGCAGCCGTGCGCCCGCGGTCTGTACGCGCGGCGGGCGGAGGAGTACGGCGTCACTCGTAGAACCGAGCCGCGCTCAGGGCCCGAGCGATGAACTGCCAGTCGCCGTCGGCCGGTAGCTCCTGGTCATGATTCGCGTACCATCCCGGCGCGTCCGATACCCACGCTTCCAGCGCTTCCAGGAAAGTGTCCAGTGTTCGATTTTCCCACTGGGCGCCTGCTGCCTCGAAGTCTTCTCGAAGACGCCTCAGGAAACCGCTCAAGGCTTCGCGATCGGCGAGTCGCTCATGGGGTTCTAGCGGCAGGGCTGCACGCTCGCCACCCCAGTCGTCGAGCCTGAGCCGGACCTGACAGTTGTGATCTGCATGCGCGACAACATGCCCACTGATCATGAACCCCAGTGGCGGAGGGACGCTTCCTGGCGGCGCGGCGAAGATCTCTGCCAAGCCCATGGCATCGTTGACGCCGTCGATCTGCACAAAGACGCCGAAGGGCTGCCGCCCGACGACCTTGCCACTCACGGTGGCACCGATAGGTAGGGCCGCCTTCGTCGCCGGCCAGGCATGCCGTATGTCCTCAGGCCTCGCACCACCGACACCCTTCGGCCACGTGTACTCCGTCACGTGGCGAATCCTGCCATTCGTCGGTGCATCTAGGTCGCCGGAGTCTCCATGATCGGGTCAAGAGTGCAGCATTGGCGGCGTACTCCGAGTCGTGCGGGTACAGATGGCGGCACCCGTCTGGCACGGCCCCGCCCAGCAACTCAGTGGCTGAGTGTCGCAGCGCCGCTCGGCCCAGCGTCAAGGTGTCGGATGGTCAGCTACTGGCCGTATTCGGACAACAGTGAAGAATTGACTCCTGAGTCGGCGAGTGAGCGCAATGATTCCCCTGACATTGCCGGGTGTTGGCGTTGCCGGTCTTCGGACGGGCGACGGTGGTGCGATCCCCGGCCGATGCAGGCGCCGTACGCGCCGTACGAGGGCCTCGTCGACCGGTGGTTGGAGCGACAGCTACTGATGGGGCCCGCACGACCGCACCACCGCCGGTCCCCGGGGCCTCACGGACCCGCCGTCGGGGTGCGGACACGCTGAAGGGGGCAGTTCTTTGACCCGTGCACTCTCCAGACCCTCCAGATTCTTCGGAGGCGTCCGACGCTCCGCGCCAGGACGAACGGCTTCGACCGTCCGGAAGCGGCAGCTGACATCATTCGCCGTCGGCGGTGCTCTGGCACTGACGGGCATGACGGTTCTGTCCGCGCCCGCGCAGGCCGCCACCGGCCCGACGGCGTACGTGGCCAACTTCTACGGCAACACCCTCTCGGTGGTCGATACGAGCACCAACACCGTCACCGGCAGCATCGACGTCGGCAGCAGACCTGTCGGGGTGGCCGTCGACCCGGCAGACGCACACGCCTATGTGACCAACTACAACGAAGCCACCGTCTCGGCGATCGACACCGACACCAACGCGGTCACCGCGACGATCGCCGTCGGCAGCAACCCGCTCAACGTGGCCTTCTCTCCGTCCGGGACCCGCGCCTACGTCACCAACAGTGGTAGCACCACGGTCTCGGTGATCAACACCGCGACGAACGCCGTCAGCGCCACCGTCCCGGTGGGCATCTCACCGAACGGCGTGGCCGTCGCTCCGTCGGGCGCC
This sequence comes from Streptomyces sp. SID14478, assembly GCF_010548525.1. Taxonomy (GTDB): domain Bacteria; phylum Actinomycetota; class Actinomycetes; order Streptomycetales; family Streptomycetaceae; genus Streptomyces. The sequence continues at coordinate 46,554 of NZ_JAAGMG010000142.1, read as the reverse complement.
ACCGCCTACGTGACCAACAGCGACGAGGCCACGGTCTCGGTGATCGACACGGCCACGAACACGGTGACGGCCACGGTCCCCGTCGGGGCCTCCCCGGCCGGTGTGGCGGTCAGCCCCTCCGGCACCGCCGCCTATGTCACCAACAGTGGTGGCACCACGGTCTCGGTCATCGACACGACGACGAACGCCGTCAGCGCCACCATCGCGGTCGGCACCGCCCCGAACAGCGTCGCCTTCGACGCATCGGGCGCACGGGCCTACGTCGCCGACCGGGGGAGCGACGACGTGAAGGTGATCGACACGTCGACCGCGACCGTGACGGCGACCGTCCCGGTTGGAGACGGTCCGGCCAGGGTCGAGCCCGCCCCGTCCGGCACGGCGGTGTATGCCACCAACGTCGATGCCGGCACCGTCTCGGTCATCGACACCGGGACGAACGCCGTCACGGCCACGATCGACGGGTTCAGCGGCCCGTACGGTCTGGCTTTCGCCTCCGCACCGTCGCCGGGGGAGAAGGCGGACATCAAGGTCGGTCTCACCGCGCAGCCGCACCTGAGCCTCCTGGCGCCGTACTTGTCCTACACCCTCACCGCTCACAACGTCGGCCCGCAGGCCGTCACTTCGGCGACCCTGACCGCGAAGCTCCCCGCGGGCGCCAGGGCCACCAACCTCGCTGCCGGGTGCACCGCCGCCACCACGACGGTGACGTGCACTTACGGAGCCATCGCCAACAACGCGAGCGTGAACAAGACGTTCCGCGTCCCGCTGCAGTTGCTGAGTCTCGGCCCGGTCAAGGTGTCGGGTCTGCGCACGGCCTCCGCTCCCACCGATCCGAATCCCGCCAACGACTCGGCGTCCGTCACCTGCAACGCCATCACCGTCCTCCTCGTCACCTGCCCCTGACAGGGAATCCGCGGGATGCCGCGTCCCTTCCTGGTCCCGGCGGCCCGACTGCGCGTTCGCAGTCGGGCCGCCGGGTCGCGTCCGCGAGTACCGAAGCCGATTGGTGGCATCGGGTAGCGCGGTGGGGGCAGCGCTCGGAGTAGTTCCCTGCGGGGCCGGCCAGCTCGCCGAAAGGGGAGAACGCCCTCTTCTTCTCGTCTGCATTCCTGCGGCGCCATGTGGGTGAACGGAACGCTCTACCGGAGCAGCGCACCTGGCGCGGGCCCCACGCCGTTGGGAACGTGGCCCCTTGAACTCGATATGTCTGCCGAGTCGACCCTCGCGGAACGCGCTCGCCAGGCCCGAATCTCCCGTGTCGACAAGCAGTGGGCTGAGGCCACGCACAAGCCCGTCAGGCCGCCGGCGGACAACGGAGGCCGGGCGGCGCCACCCTGATCGGAAGAAAGGCCCCGATGCCCCGCACCGCCCGTGAATACCTCGGCACCTGCCTCACCTTGTCCGGGATCGCCGCAGCCGTCCCGTCCGTGTGGCACACCTTCACCCACATCACGGATGACGCGTGCCGGACTCCTGAACTTCGTTACGGTGAACGGCACTTGCAGTACCACATGGCCCGCGAGGTGCTCATCAGCGCGGGTGCGCTCACGGCGGTCGGCATCGGTGTGCTCACCGGCCCCGGGCGCAGCCGGAATCTGTGGCGGGCGACGGCGGCCGCGGCAGGCGGATACTGCGCCGCGTTGTGGTCCGGCGGGCCGACCGCCGGGGTGTGGGCGCCCAACCGACAGGCGCTGATGGTGCACACCGCTGCGACCGTTGGGCTGCTCGGCGGTGTCGCCCTGACGCGTCCGAGGGCCGCAGGACGGTGAGCTCCGGCAGTGGTGGCGCTCCGGACGTACTGATCGTCGGCGGCGGGCCGGTGGGGCTGTTCGCCGCCGCCCTGCTGGACGGGGCGGGCGTCAAGGTGACCGTCCTGGAGCAGCATGCCGGCCCCAGCGAGCACTCCAAGGGCGCCACCGTCCACCCGCGCACCCTGGAGGTCCTCAGCGCCCTGCGTGCATGCGACGGGCGCGGCCTCGGAGACGTACTGGCGGCGCAGGGACGCACGATTACCGGCGCCCACTTCGCGCTCCTGCCTTCGCTGTTGGACTACTCCGCGCTGCCCACGCGCTACCCGTACGTCCTGATGGTTCCGCAGACCCGCACCGAGGGGCTGCTCCTGGAGCACCTGCGCTCTCGCGGCGTCCCGGTCCGATACGGGCATCGGGTCGAGCGGGTGGAACAGGACCACGACAGCGTCCGGGTCCGGGTTCGGGTCCGGGGCGAGGGGGCTGTGCACGAAGCGCGTTATCTGATCGGCGCCGACGGCACCCACAGCACGGTGCGTCGGCAGGCCGGCATCGCCTTCCCCGGCACCGCCCCGTCACTGATCACCTTCGTTGCCGACGTACGGCTGGGCGCGCCGCCACCGCGCCCCGTGCACCACTGGGATGTCCGGTCCGGCACGCTCAGCGTGTTGCCGCTGCCGGGCGGTCTGCATCGCCTTTTCGGGGCTCAGCCCTGTGACACCGGCCTGAGTCCCGCGAAAGTGCGCGCCGTGCAGGACGCCGAGCTGACCGGGCGGGACCTGCGGCGCTCCATGCGTCGCATCGCCGGCACCGACTTCGCCCTGCGCGAGATCGTGTGGCGCTCCAGGGTCACGGACACCACCCACACTGCCGAGCGGTTGCGAAGCGGTCGTGTCTTCCTGGCCGGGGATGCTGCGCACACGCAGTTCCCGGCGGGCGGCCAGGGATTGAACGTCGGCCTGCAGGACGCCGCCAATCTGGCCTGGAAACTGGCCGCCGAGTGCAACGGCATCGCTCCACCCAACATCCTTGCCGAGCAGGCGAGTTACCACGAAGAGCGGCATCCCGTGGCCCAGGCCCTGGCCCACAACACGCTCGCCCAGAGCGCGCTCATGTATACGTTCAGTCCGGCCGGCGCCGCCCTGCGCGGCCTGATGAGTGATCTGATCACCCAGGAAGAGAGCGCCGCTCGCCGCCTGGCCGGCTGGGTCTCCGGGCTTGACGTCCGGTACCCCGCCCCGCCCGACGCCCATCCGCTGGTCGGCAGTCGCCTTCAGGACCCGCACCTGTTGGACCGTCTCCGCCCAGGGCGCTTCCTGTTGGCCCTGCGTGACGGCACGTCCGAGCTGTGGAGCTCCGTCTCACTCCCCGACACTCTGCTCCTGCCTGAGCACGCCTCCGGTGCCTTCGGTGCGAGCGCCGCCCTGGTCAGACCCGACGGCCATGTCGCCGAAGCCTGGGATCACCTTCCCGACGACCGCACGATCGGCGAAGCTCTGCTCCGCTGGACCTACGCCATGCCCGCCCGCTGTTGACGCCCATCTGAGCACCACCGTCGACTACCGACTCGCACCGAGTGCTCACGAGCCGGCCACAACGGCGCGCGCTGATTCCCTGATTCGCGAACCCTCGTCCTCCTACTCATCGTCGTCCCCGTCAGAAACGACTCTGGATCCAGACGATGACGACACTCACGACGCCGGAGCCGACGCTATAGGCTGCGCCACGCAGAACTTCCTCTACCAGCGTTCGTCTGCTTTTGGAGTACCAGTCCTGGGCGTGACGAAGTTGCCGGGACGCAAATCCCTCCGTCGACAGGCCGGTGTTGCTAAGCTGTTGCAAAATGGCATCTCCGTTGGGATCGACGTCCGAATAGCGAGTGCCGCACGGGGAATTCACCTCGGCAGGTTCCTACGCCTTGTGCCGGTTGAATTCCCTCTGTGCGTTGGCGCGATTCTACGAGCCCGTGCATACGGATTGACTTCTGTGGCGTTTCGCCACACCTAAGAATTTTAAGTACACATTCGGTGACGTTCAGTCACCACGACGGTCTGGCAGTGCCCCTCCTGCAGAGCTGCTCGACGATCTCCCTGTACGTCGGGCCGCCCCTCAGGAAGGTCGACTCGTCACCATGTCATGCCCCGTGACGTCCTGAGGTTTTCAATGGCGAAGTCCTCACGTGACTCAGCGAGCGCGGCAGTGCCCTCTCAGCGTCCCCAGCCTCCACCGACGCCCCTGACCAGAAGGAACGAGTCGCGCAACGCCTTCCGAAGCCCTGGGGCGAGGGTGTCGAACTGTTCGGCGTACGCCTTGAACGCGTGCTTGTGCTCGCGCGTCTCCTTCCACCTGAAGACGCTGACCATTTCGCACTCGACGGGCAGCACCGCCATGGACAGCTCGTCCACTGGGACGGTTGCCGGGTCAGTGCCGCCCAGGACGCTGCGACGGGCCGTCTCTTGGAGCTCGAGAACTTGCTGCGGGTCATTGACGGTCACTTGGTGGGACGCGAGCGGAGAGAGCAAGCTGCGTTTTGCTGCGGGCGCGATGAGTCCGGCCGCGATGAGTTGGTCACGAACCGGCTCCTCCGACGTGGTGGCTTTGTTGTGCACGAATTGCAGCCAATTCTTGGGCTTGTCCGCAGGTGCGGGAATGTCACGCCACACATCAACCAGGAACGGATCGAGGGGAGGTTCGCCGACGCACTGGACGACCTTCTGCTGCTGAGTGGTGAGCAGCCCTGCGAAGGTGAGCTCAGCCAGGGCTGCTGCGCGCAGCAGTTGCCCGCGCCCCTGAAGATTGACCGCCTCGAACTTCTCCTTGTCCACGGTGTAGGAGAGCAGGTACATGCGCTGTGGCAGCGACAGGTGCATTTCCGTCCTTGGGATCAGGCGTGATCTTCATGCGGGAGAGACTGCGACGGGCCACCCTTCCGGGAGGGGCCCGTTTCCGGCGCGGTCTGATTGCCGGTCGGCCAGTCTCGTACATGTGTCACACCTGGCAGTTGTGGCGCGCGGCAGTGATGTGGACAGTGCTGCCCCCGCGCACGGCCCGGATGACTGTCCCTCGCTTACCGCCGGCCGTGAACCGGTGCAAGCTGGTCTATGCCGGTCGCGTCGTGCTGGTCGGCCAGGGCGCCCGGATTCATGATCTTCACGGTGGAGTGAGATTCGAGCGTCCGCTACCGAGACGTCCGAGAAGAACTGCGAATCAGCCACGCCGCCGGAGAGCGGGGATGGCCGGTGAGGGCTTCATCCTCGAAGGCGATGACGCGACCAGGGCGGCAGCTTTCAGCTGCACTTCACGCGGGTGACCGGGGCAGCGTACGAGGCCATGTCGCTGCCGAGGGCGACGGCACGCTCCTTCTCTTCGGCCATGGCGGGCGAGTCGGGGACGGAGTCTTGTACGGCGCGCAGGACGAGCCCGGGATGGCCGACTGCCGGGCCGTCTTCGAACTCGGGGCAGGGCTGGATCAGCTGTCCGCGAGGGTGGGTGAGGTACGGGTCGGCGTGGGCTCGCGCCACGGCGGCGCGCCCTTACGGACCGGCCGTTATCATCCGCAGGTCGTCGCTTCCGGTGAAGACCTCCACGAGCGTTGACAGGCGTTCGACGATGAGACCGTTCAGCACGGGGGAGCCGGAGCTCGAGAAGTAGCTCCAGACCGCTTTGCCGTGCGGGCCCGGCTCCGTCCAGCCCCAGGCGTCGCTGACGGTCTCGACGATTCCCAGTCCGGCGGTTCCGTGGTGCCGACGTGGGGTCGCCGTGCCCGGATCGAATACCGCGCAGGCCACGTCGGGTCCGTCGCGCAGCACGTTCACCATCCCGGCGTGCGGAAAGGGCTGTTGGCACAACTGCTGCTTGCCGTGGACCAGTGCGTTCCCGACGAGCTCGTCGACGGCCGTGCGGACGCGCGGGATCAGCTCGGGCAGGTGCCAGGAGCTCAGTGTCGATGTGACGAAGTCCCAGGCGGTCTCCTTGCATAGGGGGCCGTCCACCAGCAAGCAGCAGGCGGAGTAGGCCAGTACGTCGTCGCCCAGGAACAGTCCACCGGTCCAGGGTGCGGCATCCGTCATCTGAACTCCCGTGCCAAGACGGGGATTTGGCGGGTTCACATTGCCATGGTGAAGGCGCGGCCTTACATCTGCAAGCGCATCCGCAAGTACAATCGTAAGCACGGATGCACGTGCAGATGTACTTGCACCCGTGACGCCGCTCTCCTCCGTGGGTGGGCTCGGGACGAGGTCAGGGGAATTCGAATGCACTCTCGGCATGACTTTGGTGAGGAATATGACAACGGCACTCCTGCCGTGAACATTCCCGGAGTCAGCTGGCGCAAGAGCGTATGCAGCAACCCCAACGGCGAATGCGTCGAGCTCGCCGAACTACCGGACGGACAGGTCGCCGTGCGAAACTCCCGCTTCCCCTCCGGACCTGCGCTCGTCTACACCCGAGCCGAAATCGCGGCCTTCATCGCGGGCGTCAAGGGCGGGGAGTTCGACGACCTGTCGGCCCCCAGGGACTCGCTCGATGCCTGTACAGCCAGACCGCCCCGATGACAGACTGAGCCGACCTATGACGGGGGGCGATTGCGGTGCCGGACCGTGCGACATCCGCTCGGGCACAAGAAGTTCCCTCGGTCGGACAGTCGTTGGCGCAGCGACGAGGTGGGCCGACCGTGCTGCGCATCGTGCTGGGTACCCAGCTACGTCGTCTGCGCGAGGGTAGGGGCGTCACCCGGGAAGCCGCCGGTGATGCGATCCGCGGATCACACGCGAAGATCAGCCGGATGGAACTCGGCCGGGTGGCGCAGAAGCAGCGCGACGTCGCGGACTTGCTCACCCTTTACGGCGTCGTCGACGCCGAAGAGCGCGAGGGTTACCTTGAGTTGGCCCGGCGCGCCGGCACGCCGGGATGGTGGCAGCAGTACAGCGATGTGATGCCCAGCTGGCTGGAGACCGTCCTGGGCCTGGAGGAGGCGGCCTCCGTCATCCGCAGCTACCAGGTGCAGTTCGTGCCCGGCCTGTTGCAGACGCCCGAGTACGCGACGGCGGTGACGAGTCTCGGTGAGGCCCGGGGCGTGACGCGTGACATCACCCGCAAGGTCGAACTGCGGCTCCAGCGTCAGCAGTTGATAGACAGACCTGGTGCGCCGAAGCTCTGGTTCGTGGTGGACGAGTCGGCGCTGCGCCGGCCGATGGGCGACGCGGAGGTGATGCGGAACCAGATCCGGCACCTCATCGAGATGTCCGCACGGCCCAACGTCACGTTGCAGGTCGCCCCGTTCGACACGGGCGCGTCCACGGCGGTCGGTGGCCCGGTGACGATCCTGCGTTTCGACGAGCCGGACCTGCCCGACATCGTGTACCTGGAACAGCTCACCAGCGCCCTGTATCTGGACAAGCGCGCGGACGTGGAGAACTACCTGCTCGTCATGGACCGCGTCAGTGCGGCGGCCGAGACCGCGGAGAGCAGCGTCCGCTTCCTGGAACGGCTGCTCTCCGCGCTCTGACGGCCGCGAGCGGGCAAGGACTTCAGGACTTGCGTCCGACCGCGCAGAACTCGTCCACCAGTGCGGGCTCGCCGAACGGGTTCTTCTGCGGACGCCAGCGCGAGCACGACACCACGCCCGGTTCGAGCAGTTCGAGGCCCTCGTGGAAATGGGCGATCTGCTCGGGGCTGCGCAAGTGGTAGGTCGGACGGCCGACCTCGTTCCAGATGGAGATGGCCCTCTCGAAGGCGGCCCCCGTGATCACGTTCGTCCCGTCGGCCGTGACCAGGTAACTCCCCGTGGGGAGCGCATCCACCAGACTCCGGACGATGGACACTGCCTCGTCGGTGTCCTCCACGTGCCCGAGGATGTTGAGCAGGATCACGGCGATGGGACGCTCGAAGTCGAGGAGCTCGCTCGCCCGTTCGACGATCCGCTGCGGGTCGCGCAGATCGGAGTCGATGTAGTGGGTGGCCCCCTGCGGACTGGACGTCAGTAGGGCGCGGGCATGAGTCAGCACCATCGGATCGTTGTCGACGTACACGATGTGCGCGTCGGGGGCCGTGCGCTGGGCGACCTCGTGCGTGTTGTCGAGCGTGGGCAGCCCGGTCCCGATGTCGAGGAACTGGCGGATCCCCATCTCTCCCGCCAAGTGCGTCACCGCCCGGCTGAGGAATCCCCGGGAATGGCGAGCGATGGGCACGATGTCGGGATAGATCTCGACGAACTGATCCCCGACCGCACGGTCGACTTCGTAATTGTCCTTGCCGCCGAGCCAGTAGTTCCAGATCCGCGGTGAGTGCGGAACGGTGACGTCGATGACGGGATCCGGGCGGTTACCCGCCGCCGGCGGGGGAGCAGCGGTCACAGTGGCATCTCCAGATGAGAAGCAGGCGCGTCCTGCACAAAGTATCCGGGCGCCCCGTTCCCCACCATCGTTACGACAAATTCCATCTGGCCGCCCGGGCGAGCGCCGACCTCGTGTGCACGGGTTTCCCGACCGAACTGATCGTGTCAGAAGGAGACTTGGGGGCGTGCGGGCGCGAGGGGCCTGTGCGAAATGATCAGGCAGCTGTGCCGACTGCTCCTGCACACCGATCACTGTGGGCTGGGTGGCGACCGTGGAGTTCGCCGGTCGAAATTGCTCACATCTCCAGCATCCTGGGAAACTTGGACCCCCCGCGCGAGTGCAGGCGGCAGACTTCGGCTGACGGCCCAGCGTTGCGTGTCCTGACGATGCTGGCCTGTACCGGCTCCGAACGGAACGAGGTTGCTCTTCGTTGCGCAAGCGGAAACCCGAACCGGTGGAGGTGGGCGTTTCAGCACGGGCTGTTGAGCTCGGGACCCCCGCCCTTGCGGGTCGCTGTCTCGCGCTGTGGGCAGCGGGGTCTGTCACGGGCGGGCTCGTCTTTGCTGCTCGCTCCTGGAGAGGAGGAGTCCGCTCGCAGTACGTGATCATCTCGGTCTGTGCTGCGGCTGGGTTCGCCTTGCTTTCCGCGCCGACGGTGAGCGGCATGCTATTGGCTCTGAGGTATGTCGCCGGCCTGGCGACCTCACCCGTTGCCACCTTGGCCAGTACGACCCTCGCGGAGGGTGTGCCACAGGAATTGCGCACGAAGGCGTTTGCGTGGTTCGCCTCGCTCAGCGCGGGCGGCGGATCGTTGGGCATCCTGCTGGGAGGGGCACTGGCCGATCAGCTGAGGGCCCGACTGCTGTTCCTGGCCGCGGTGGCACTGCCGCTCCTGGCGGCGTTGAGCGTCGCTGCAGCGCTGCCCCGCGGAACAGGTGAGGAAGCTGCCTGAACCTGCCGGGCAGGGCTGAGCACACCGGGCTCTTGCAGTGAGTTCCTTTTGTTCTGCGTTGTTCTGCGCATTGGCCAAGCGGCCGATCAGGTTGGCCGTTCGGACCTCGCCATCGCCGCTACCATCCGCTCCAGGCGGGCCTGGCGCGTCTTCTCGGTGCGGGCGGTGACCAGGCGGTAGTACAGGGCGAACTGGTCTGACTTGCCGAGCGTCTCGTAGAACGCCCGCGCCACCGGGGCCGCGTCGAGTGCCTCGACGAGATCCGGCGGTGCGGTGGCGTTCTTCTGTGAGGCGTACGCCGTCTCCCAGCGGCCGTCCGCCCGCGCTGCCTCGACCTCGGCGAGGCCGCGGGGACGCATCCGGCCTGCGGCGATCAGCGCCTCGGCCTTGTCGACGTTCACCTGCGACCAGGGCGAGCGGGCGCGCCGCGGTGTGGTGCGCTGGAGGAAGTACGTGTCGTCGAAGCCGCGCCGCAGACCGTCGATCCAGCCGAAGCACAGCACCGTGTCCACCATCTCGTCCCAGGTGAGCGACGGGATGCCGGTGTGCTTCTTGGCGATCTTCACCCACAGCGCGGTCCGCGCCGTGTGATGCTCGTCGAGCCACGCCTCCAGTTCGGCCGGACTCGCGGGGACAAGGATCTCGACACCGTCCGTGTGCTTCTGCATGAACCGCAGATTAGAGCGCATGTAGGACAGTTATTGGCCTACTCAAGCCGCCTGTCCGGGTGATCTGCGCATGCGGTCTGGCCCGGCGGTGCGCGCGGCGAACGTTATGGACGAGGGCGGTGCTTCGAGGCGTTCGTTCAACGTGCGGTGGTCAGGAGGGCGTCACCTTGTTCCACAGCGCGCAGTGGTGCTCCTTCCCGGTATCCACCGGGCGTACGTGGCCGGGCGCGAGGGACAGGGCCTTGCCCTGCGAGGCGAGCTGGGCACTCCAGTCAGTGTCCGGCGCGGTGGGCTCTCCGGAGCGGGCGAAGGACGTCCAGGAGGCGATGATCTGCGCGGACAGCTGCTTCTGGGGCGCCGCGTGCAAGAGGTTCTTGCCACCCAGGTCGAAGAGGTAAGGCATATCTGTCGCATGCGCGGCGGCCTGCGGCAGTCCCGTCTTGCCGATACCGTTCACGTCCGGGGCGTCTGGGTCGGCGAACTCGTACGCGAACACCTTCGTGCGCCGCGCGAGTTCCTGATTGCCCCGCAGGGTCGGGCAGGCCCAGGCCGAGTCGGTTGCGACCGTCGACCATGCGAGCCCCGCGTTCCCATCGAACTTCGACAGCGGGTACTCCTGGCTGACCGCCTGGGCGTGGGAGCCGAACGCCGACCGCAGGAGTTGCGGGTACGTCTTTGCCGTCACGGAGTCGGGGTCTGCCTTCAGCGCCCCGCCGACGAAGGAGCGGGCCTCGTCACGTGTGCCGCCCGAGATCAGCGGGACTTTGGTGAAGTCCCCCTCGCTCAGGGCCTTCGCAGGGTTCTTGGGAAGCAGCGGCGTGTTGTACGCGAGGTGGTCGGCGAACTCCTGGTTCAGGGGGACGAGCTTCTTGACGCTCAGGCGGCGCATGCAGGCGGTGGTGCGCTCGCCGTGACAGCCGAGCTTCTTGGCCGCCGCGACTCCTGCGGCCTGGTCTGCGGCGAGCGTGGAGTACGGCGTCTGCGCGGGCGCCCCGGGGAAAAGTGTCCCGGTGGGCCAGCTGAGGGCACACGAGCCGGACATGACGATCGCCTTGTCGACAAGGCCACGTGCCGCGGGAGAGGTGAGCATGGCACACGTGGACATCGCGCCGGCCGACTGGCCGAATACGGTGATGTTGCCGGGATCGCCCCCGAAGTGCTCGGCGTTCGTCTTCGTCCAGTGCAGGCTCTCCAACTGGTCGGCGAAGCCGAAGTTGCCGGAACCGTCGAGACCGGGAAGACCGAGGTAGCCGAAGACCCCCAACCGGTAGTTCGCGGTCACCACCATCACGTGGTGGCTGTCCGCCAGCCGCCGGGCACCATAGTCGGAGCCTGCCCCGCTGGTGTAGCCGCCGCCGTGCCACCACACCATGACCGGGAGCTTCTCCCCCTTGCGCACCTGGCCGGGCACGGTGACGTTGAGGTTCAGACAATCCTCGGACAGGGCCGGCGACGCGCCGGGCGTCGCGGCAGCCTGAGCGCAACGCGGACCCGGGCGCGTTGCCTGCTGCACGCCCTTGGGAGCCGTGGCGGTGCGAGGCAGCGCCCATCGGCGCACCCCGGTGGGCGCCTGCGCGTACCGGATGCCCTGGAAGGTCCGGACGCCGTCGTCGTGGAGGCCTCGGAAGGTGCCGGTACTCGTCTTCACCACGGTGGGCGCTTGGGGGGCCGCCGACTCGCCGTCCCCGTCTTCTCCGCCGCTGCACCCGCTCAGCACGAGAAGGGCGAGCGAGATCGCGACGGCTGGCCTCCTGCACCGGCGACTCCTGAGCACCACGGTTGTCTCCTGACTCCCTCGCGGTCAGCAGCCGCGCCCTTCGCGCAGTGTCTCGACCGCCCTGGGACCTCGCGCCACGGCTACCCCCTGGGATCACCTCAAGTCGAGGCCCCACGCGGAAGAGTGAACCGAATGGACAGGAGGCAGACCGCGCAAAGAGGGGTGGAGAAGCCGTAATGGGGCCGTGCGAACTGACCTTGCGGATGCAGCCGAGGCTGGTGCGGGGGAGAGGCGAGGGTAAGCGACGCCAACTCGCGGTGGCCTCGCGCGTACGTCCCGACGGGTCAGTCCGGTACGAGGGATACGGCATGGCATGCAGCCTCCCCTGCCGATGACCTTGGTGCGATATGGACGTTCTGGGGTACACCACCAGGATGCACACTCACAGCTCCGCAGCCGTCCTGGCTGCCTCGACCGGCCCCGCCCTGCTGCTCATCATCGTGGGCATCGTCATCGTTCTTGGCCTGATCACCATGTTCTCCCTGGGCCGACGCCGCGCTGCGCGCCGCAAGCTCCCGACAACCCCGACCCCCGGAAACCCCACCGGTTCCTTGAGTGACGAGGCGCAGCACGGTACGGGCTGGCAGACCCCGGATGACGACCCGGATCAGGGTCATCCCCATCGCTAGGCCCCGTCCGATGGGTCGTGTGAGGTGACCAGGACCGCGGCCTAGAGTTCGTAGGGACGAAGGGGGCCGCATGTCGCGTGATGCCGGCGAAGCAGAGGCGGGGGGGATGAAGGGGGTAGCGTTTCCTGCCTGGCAAGGAAGGCACTACGTGACCCTTGCTGAGCTGCTAGTTCGTCTCGGGAGTTTCGGCCTGGATCTGACGTGGCGCGTCGAGTGCGACGAGATTGTCGATCCTCGCTGTGTCGAGATGGAGGGGCAGTCCGCTGACGCCGGCATGGACACGTTGACGCTGTTGTCGTTGACGACCCCCTTCCTGCAGCTTATCGACGCCGAAGCACGGGGGTTCGCCGGGGACAGCCTGGTGGTCGTCCTGACCGAGGTCGACAGCTCTTGGTGGGACGTCAGGGCTGTCGACGAGCGCGTACTCAGCGAACTTCGCCACCATTACCCGGGTGCAGAGGACCTCTGAACGGGTCACTTCGCTGCGGGCGGAGCCATAGGCGGATCGCTGCCACGGTGGCCGTTCCGTGGAAGGCGTACGTCAGAATGAGCCCCGGCTGGCCCAGACGAAGACATCTGAGCGCGGGCTGTCCGCCAGGCGACTGAGCTCAAAATCGATCTTCTGGATACGGAACATCGCCGCATCCACCGCGCCCACTAGCAGACCTCGGGTCCTGGCCCCGCCCGCCGAGAGAATGTGCGCGGGGAGGTCGATCCAGGAAGGCTCCGTTCGACGCAGGGGTGAGAGAACGACATCAACACGAGAGGTGAAGGCCATGCCCAAGGTCCGCGTACACAACGTGACGATCTCCCTCGACGGATTCGCGGCCGGCGCGAATCAGCGACTGGACGCCCCGTTCGGCGACGGTGTCGGCTGGGGCGACGAGCTGCACAGTTGGTTCGTCTCCGCGATGGAGGATTCCGCCGCGGGGAAGACCGGAATCGATGTCGAGTACTTCGCCCGCGGGGATCAGAACATCGGTGCCACGATCATGGGGCGGAACATGTTCGGGCCGCAGCGCGGGCCGTGGGAGGACGAGTCCTGGAAGGGCTGGTGGGGCGACAACCCGACCTACCATCACGACGTCTTCGTGCACACCCACCATCTACGCCCGACGCTGGAGATGGCCGGCGGAACAGCCTTCCACTTCACCGACGAACCGCTCGAGACTGTGCTCCAGCGCGCGTTCGATGCCGCGGGCGGCAAGGACGTCCGGATCGGTGGTGGCGCGGCGGTCATCCAGCAGTATCTGCGCGCCAGGTTGATCGACGAACTCCACTTGGCGATCGCGCCGATGCTCATCGGGCACGGGGAGCGGCTGCTCGAGAATCTGGGTGACGGGATCGACGGGTACAGGGTGTCCGAGCTGGTCGCGTCGCCGAACGTCACGCACGCGGTGCTGGTTCGCCGCTGACGCGCGGGGGCAGGGGTCGGTGGGGGTGGCGCACACCCCCGCACGCCGCCGACCTCGTCGGCTCTCGTGGCAGCGTCGACCCTCGTCGCTGCGCGGCGGGCTCTCGGCCAGCGACGACTCTGTGGGTGGCTGGGAGCAGGCACCGTGAGTGGCAGATTCGCTGCCTTGCGCGCTCGCGGTGGCGGATTCGCTTCGTGCCTTGTCGGGGTCAGGTCGTTTCGGCGTTAATGATCTCGCGATGATGAATCGCGTGGTCCGCAGCCGGGCAGGCAGGAAGCACAGGCGGGTGTCCTCGCTCCGCCGAGATCACCAGTAGTGCTTACGCCCCCCGACGGCATGCCCAGCTGCTCCCAAGATCCACAGGACTGCGCCGATGGCCAGGAGCACGATGCCGATGGTCCAGAGCACCGAGATGCCGGTGATCAGGCCGATGACGAGGAAGATGACACCGAGAACGAGCATGGCTCCTCCGATCCACGATGTGTTCCCAGTATGCGCTCGTTTCCCGCAAACAACGCATTTCGCCCAGACAGTCCCTCCGAGGCACGCTGCACACGTGGCGCTCACGCGTGCGTATCCGGGTTGGCCGTCCGCGGCCGACGAGGGCACAGCGCGCTCAGCGCTCGCCCTCCCCGGATCTGATTCGTGGCCCCGGATTTGATGCGGGGCCATGTGGCCTTGTCTGCCTAGCTTCAATCCGCGGTCGGCACGGGGAGCGGTGCTCGTGAGTTCGAGGAGGGGCCCGGCTTGGCCGGGCCCCTCTCGTGTGCTCCCGCGTGCGGGCTCAGGCTCAGGCCTTCTGAGAGCCCTGCTGGATGAGCTTGTCGGTCATGTCGGCCGTGTCGGACGCCGCGGGCTTGCTGACGTTGACGTCGGTGCCGAAGTCGCTGAATTCCATGACTGTCTTGAGCTTGCCCTGGCTCTGCGCCGGCGAGGAGCCCGACTTGGGTGCCTTGACGGTCATCTCCATCTGCTGGCGCCGCGTGAGGCCCTTGTCGTCGATCCACAGGTCGACGGGCACGCTCTCCCCGAGCTGTTGACGCAGCTTCTTGGCCTTTTGTGCGTCGCCCTGGGCGAGTTTGTCGATGTCGAGCGTGACCCGGTAATGCGTGGTGTCGGCCCCGGCGACGTTCTCCTTGCCGATTTTCTTGATGTCCTTGCGGGACAGGGACTTGGAGTAGGCGAAGGAATCGGCCGGGTCGCTGGCCTGGTCACTGCCCGCCGCGCCGGAAGCGGCCAGCTTCTTCAGGTCGATCTGGATCCAGGTCTTTCCGCCGGGCAGCTTCCCCTCGCCCTTCGGGGGCTTTTGGTAGAGCGTCTTGTCGACAACGCGCTGTTCCAGACGTTTACCGGCCTGGCCCAAAGTGAGCTGGCTGGTGCCCTGCGCGAAGTCCATCACCCCCGCCCCGGTGACCGTCTCGCTCTTGCCTTCCGCAGCGACGGTAGATGTCATCTTCACTCGGGCCGAACCGGCCTGCGTGGTCTTCTCGTTCGTCGCCTGCACCACTTGAGTCGGCGAGCGCTGTGCCGAACTCGTCGTGGACTCCTGGCTCTTGTCCGCGCCCTTGTCCTCGCCGGATCCGCACCCCGCCAGCGCTGCAGCGGCCAGCAGGCCGGCCACCCCGTACACGGTTTTCCTGGACGCACGCTTCTTCGCAAATGCTGCCATGAGGCCCTCCCCGGCTCAAATGACCAATGTCAGGTAGGCCCCGCTTGTCCCGGCTGCGTTCTCCTATGCCAACTAGTGATCTTTCTACGACTCTTGCTGTAGCGGTGTCCAGGCAAGCGAGAGGCGGACGGCCTGGCTTCAGGTGTGGAACGACGGTCTCGGTCCGGCTCTACCAGTGAGGCTCTCAACGAAGATCACGATGATCACTTCCGAAGCCCATTGAGGCGAGGACGGCTTTGGCGACGTCGCTGGTCAAGCTGGGACTACGCCTGACGTGCTGCAGGTTGTGCCGTCGTTGCTGGGGCTCGTCGGCGGTGTGCTCGCTGCCGCTTGGCACCTGCCGAAGTGAGCTGTTGATATGCAGGTGTTGACGTGAAGTACTTGTTTGGACTCGCCCTTTGGTCGGGGGAGTGGAATGCGGCTGGCGATGCCCGCGCCGAGGCCGCCAGGCCGCCCGTGTCGCCCATGTCGCCCAGGGTCGGCAAGCCCTCGGCTGCTGCTTGTAGCGTGCGGGTAGGCGTGGATGTGCGCGACGGTGATGGGGGCTGAGGCTGATAGGCGTCGTTGATTGCGTAGTCGGTGTTCGTGTGCGTAACGGTCGTTCGTTGGCGTGCCCGCCCTGTTTGTGATCGACAGGCGATCCTCGGCGGCTGGTCAGCGGCCAGTGAGGATAGGGCAAGTGGCATGGCACGTAGTTCGGCTCCGTTTGGCCGGTGGGATCCCGCTCCTCTGAGTGAATTGGTCGCCATGTTCTCCGGTCTGGAGACCCGTTGGTGGGTGGCCGGCGGCTTTGCGATCGAGCTTGCGGTGGGCCATGCGTTCAGAAACCACGGCGACATTGACGTCCTGCTGTTGCGGCGGGACCAGTTGGTGGCCCAGCAGGTTCTGGCGGGCTGGCAGTGGTGGGCTGCGGATCCGCCGGGGAGCTTGCGCCCGTGGGCGCCAGGTGAGGTTCTACCCTTCGGTGTGCACGACATCTGGTGCCGGCCCGGGGCAGATGAGCCCTGGCGCGTTCAGGTCATGCTAGACGAGTCCCATGGTCAGGAATGGGTGTCCCGGCGTGACGTGCAAGTGCGAAGGCCGATCAGCACGCTGGGGATGACGTCAGGCGAGGGTGTTCCCTTTCTTGCGCCTGATGTGCAGCTCTACTACAAAGCCAAGGCGTCGCGGCCGAAGGATGAAGAGGACTTCGACTCGGTACTGCCTGTGCTCACGGACCAGCAGCGGCTGTGGCTCGTCGACGCGATCCGGCAGACTTACGGACCTCACCCGTGGATCAAGCGCTTGCAGGCGTGAGCGGAACTCGGTGCATTCGGCCAATCTCTCACCGAGGCCGCCGAGTTCATCAGGTGTGAGCGCCGGGCTCGGTGTGTGCCGTCGGAACTTGTCGCAGGCGGACTGCCGTCAGCGGTGGTGG
This sequence comes from Streptomyces sp. SID14478, assembly GCF_010548525.1. Taxonomy (GTDB): domain Bacteria; phylum Actinomycetota; class Actinomycetes; order Streptomycetales; family Streptomycetaceae; genus Streptomyces. Next base: position 29,944 of record NZ_JAAGMG010000142.1, on the reverse strand, counting down.
GCGGGTCGGCGGCGCTGCTCGGAGTCGGTCAGGGCCGGCCGCCTGTAATCGACGTCGGCCGGGTTCAGCGTGACGCCTGGGGCGACGATCTCGTCGATGCGGTCGAGGATCTCGTCGTCGAGCCGGACCTCGGCGGCTGCGAGCTGGTCGGTGAGTTGCTCGACCGTGCGGGCGCCCAGGATCACCGAGGTGACGCCCGGGTGGGTCGACGCGAAGGCGAGTGCCAGGTGCGTCAGGGAGATTTCCGCCTCGGCCGCCAAAGCTGACAGGCGTTCGACGGCGTCGAGTTTGCGCTGGTTGCCCGGCAGGTCGAGGTTGAACTTGTGGGCGATCGCCTGTCGGAACCCGTTCATCTCGATCGGCTCGCCGCGGCGGAATCGCCCTGCCAGCCAGCCGCTGTTGAGCGGACTCCAGGTCAGCACGCCGAGGCCGTACTTCTGCGCGGTGGGCAGCACGTCCGCCTCGATCCCGCGCACGAAGACGGAGTACGGGGGCTGCTCGGTGCGGAAGGGGATGTGGTTTCGGCGGTCGGCGGTCCACTGGGCCTCGACGAGCTGTTCGGCCGGGAAGTCTGAGGTGCCGATGGCCATGATCTTGCCCGCGCGTACCAGGTCGGAAAGGACCGAGAGTGTTTCGTCGATGTCCGTGCTCGGGTCCGGGCGGTGCACCTGGTAGAGGTCGATGCGGTCGGTTCCCAGGCGGCGCAGGCTGTCGTCGACGGCCTTGGTGAGCCAACGGCGGGAGTTTCCCTGCCTGTTGGGGTTCTCGTCCTTGAAGCGGACGGGGAAGTGCCCCTTCGTGGCGAGCACGACCTCGTCGCGGCGGTCTCGGATCGCCTTGCCCACGATCTCCTCGGCCTCGCCGCCCGAGTACTGGTCGGCGGTGTCGATGAGGTTGATCCCGGCGTCCAGGGCCGTGTGGATCAGCCGGGCCGCATCGTCGTGATCCGTGTTCCCCCACGCGCCCAGGCGCAGGGTGCCCAGTGCGAACTTGCTGACCGTTATGCCGGTGCGGCCGAGCTTCCTGTGCTGCATCACTCACTGCTCCTTGATGTCGTCAATTCCCGTGGTCGGCCGCCGAGTTGCTGCCTGCCTGACGCCGTTAACCTAGAACATGCATCAGTCATGTTGCAAGTAGTTCTCGTGGGGGAGTGTGGATGTAGCATGTCGGTGTGACCGTGCAGAAGCAGCAGCAGACGGAACCGCAGGCGAAACGGCCCCTCCGGGCCGACACCGAACGGACCGTGCGGACGATCCTGGAAACAGCCGAACGCGTTCTGGCCACCAATCCGACGGCGACCATGGAGCAACTCGCCCGGGCCGCCGGCGTCGCACGGACCACGGTCCACCGCCGGTTCGCCACCCGTGAGGCGCTCTTGGAAGAGCTCACTGGTTGGGCAGCCCGCCAGTTCGCGGCCGCCGTCGACACCGCCCGCCCGGACGCTGCGCCCCCGCTTGTCGCCCTCTACCAGGTCACTGCCAACGTCCTTCGCGTGAAGACCGACTGGTCGTTCGCCATGAACCACGCGGCCGAGGAAGCCCACCCCGAGGCGGCCCGCATCCACGCCGAGGTCCGGGCCACCTGCATCCGGCTCTTCCGCCGCGCCCAGGAGGCGGGCGTGCTCCGCCCCGACATCGACCTCGACTGGACCCGGCGCGTCTACTACGCCCTCATCCACGAGGCGGCCAAGGAGGGAGCGGGAGACGGTGACCCTGACGCGCTTGCCACCCGCGTCGTGGACACCCTGCTGCGGGGCGCCGGGGTGCCGGCCGGTCTCGCGGGACAGACAGGAATGTGAAGCCTGGCGCCACCGGAGGAAGGCGGGCCGCGAACACACCAGCGGCAGTGCGAATCGCCCCACGTCGGGCGGTCGGGAGGCAGTCGCCTCACGCTGCAGCGCGCACAGCATGACGATCGTGATCAGCGGGCAGTTCAGGGCGAACCGCCCGCTTCGGGGATCAGTTCGGCCTCGTACGAGATCCGGACCCGGACCATCTCGCCCTGTCGGCGGGTCGGGAGCGCGGCGACGTGCGGATGCCCATGAACATGAGCCTGCTGCGGGCGATCTCGCACACCGATGCGCTCAGGATGGTCCGCTCCAGGCCGAGCCGACCGAGTGTGTCCTCGTCGTGCCCCTGCTCTGGCATAGGTGCCCCTTCTGCACGATCGGCCTCAAGAACCATCCAGCATGGATCACGGGGATCAGCTCGTCTCCGATGGGCGCGACCGGCCTCGCGTCTCCAGGCCGCCGTCGACTCGGTCTGCAGTCGGTGATGTCGTCGACCGCCGGTGTCACGGTGCCTGAAGACACCGAACGGCAGGGTCGTACCCTTGGGCAGACGAGGCAGGTACGGGCGATGTCTCGCAGCCGCCCGTCGCCCCGCTCCGGGTATCGGGCACCCGGCGAACGATCAGGAGTTGACCGTTGATCAGTCTGGCCGCAGTAGGGGGAGTGGCCCTGGTCGAACTGGGCATGGCCCTGATTCCGGGACCGAACATGATTCACCTCGCCTCCCGCGCGATCACCCAAGGCCGCAGGGCGGGCCTGGTAAGCCTGAGCGGGACCGCCGTGGGATTCCTGTGCTACCTGCTGGCCGCGGCCATGGGCCTGTCGGCGTTGTTCGCCGCGGTACCGCTGGCGTTCACAGTGGTCAAGCTCGCCGGAGCCGCCTACCTGGCCTACCTGGCCTGGGGCATGCTCAAGCCCGGTGGCCGCTCGCCCTTCACTCCGGCCCCGGGCCTGCCCCCGGTCTCTGACGCCCGCCTGTTCTCGATGGGGCTCCTGACCAACCTGCTCAACCCCAAGATCGCTCTCATGTACGCCGCTCTTTTGCCCCAGTTCATGAATCCCCAGGCGGGACCGGACTGGGCACAACTGCTCCAGCTCGGTGGCGTGCAGATCATCGTGGGGATCTCGGTGAACGCTCTGGTCATGCTGGGGGCAGCACGGGTGTCGGGGTTTCTGGCCGCACGGCCCCGCGTGATGACCGCTCAGCGGTACGCGTCAGGCGGCCTGCTCGGCGTCTTCGCGCTGCGCACCGCTCTGACACGTACATCTGTCTCGGCCTGAACCATGGTCGCGCGCCTGTGGCACCGGTCCTGCTGCCGCTGCGGTGATGCGGGAGGCCCAAGGGTGTTTAAGAGCTCAGCCCGAGGCAGGCAGCTTCTCAGCACGGTCGGGGAGGGCTGCGCGGGCCGGAGGGAGTGGGGACGCGGGGGTCGCGTTTCCGCGCCGCGCCCAGGCGCTGGGCATAAACGGCAGCCCGAGGGCGATCGGCAGCCACATCAGCACACCCAGGCGTTCGGCCTCCGATTGCAAGGGATGCGCGGCTACCTGTGCGACGCCCACCAGCGCGGTTACCGCGCAGAGCACACACAGGGCGCGGGCGCGGTGCCACAGAGCCCAGCAGGCAATCGCCGCAAGCGCGGGCAGATACGGGTGGGTGACCTGCGCGCTCCACCACTGAGGCCAGTAGGCGGCGTTGAGGTCCCACAGCCGTGACCAGGGGTCTGCTACCAGAGGGAGGCGGAAGTGTGCGGTGAAGGTGTCCTGCAGCGTGACCTCGGACGTGGGCAGGCCGAGCAGTACGACGGCGCCTGCACCGGCGCACAGTGCCGAGCCGCTGACTGTGGTGACCCACAGGGCGCCGCTTCTCGCGGCGTGGGTGGGCCTGCGCATGTGCACAGCACCGGCGATGGCTGCACCGGCCGCTGCAAGTGCACCGCTGAGCAGCAGTGATGTTGAGTACCGCAGCAGGAAGCACGCGAGAAGGGATCCGCTGAGCAGGGCCGCGTAAGGCAGTCTCCTGCGCTTTGATGACAGTAGTCCGAGCGCGCCCCATAGGGCCGCGAGAGTGCAGGCCAGGGACAGGCCTTCGGTCAGAGGCTGGAGTGACCACCATCCCAACGGCGAGGCCAGCAGCGCTACTTGACCGGCCATGGCGGCCTGTCGGGACAGGCCTGCGGATCGCAGCAGACCATAGGCCAGCACGGCACACCCCAGGGTGGTGAGCAATGCGTGCAGCCGAAGCCCGTCGGTGATCCCGAGCGTGGTGACGAACGGCACCAGGGTCCAGGGGTAGGCCCAGCGAGTGGTGAAGATGGACTGGTATCGGGCATCGTCGGTGGTGACGTCGGGGCGGTGCCCGTACTGACGCAGACAGGCTGCCTCGCTTGCCGCTGCCACAGCGGCTACGTCCGGAGGGAGCTGCCGAAGCTCGGCCGCACGGCCGTCGGCCCGGCCGGTGTTCGCGCAGAAGTAACGGACAGCGGCGGCCTGCGCATCGGCTCGCTCGACGCCCGCATGCTGCTCGGCGGCGCGTGCGTAGCGAACGGTGTCGGTCCATGGGGTGGGCGGTGTGCCACCGGCCACCTGCAGGAGGAGATAGATGACGGGAACCAACAGGGCTGCGAGGGCGCGTTGGCTGGTGGACCTCATGCGTGGTCCGCCCCTGTGAACAGGACTGAGATGTCTTCCGCCCGGTGGACATTCACAGGGGCTTGCCTCCACTGCGTGCTGGTTCACATGCGCCGACGATGGTGCGTCATGGAAGCAGCGTTGGTTCCGGCATGGCCAATTCGTGCAGCCGTCCGGGTGGTTGTCCTCCGGGCGCCGTGATCTCCGAGCGTTCCTAGGCGTTGGAAATGGCCCTGTATGTCCTGCCCATGTCCCTCTGAGGCAGAGGGACATGGGCAGGAACGCGACCGTGGCCGACAGCCATGCTGGTGTTGGTCCGATGAGCAGTCCTCTCCACCGGTCGTCGTCTATGTGACGCCCTTCCGGTCCCCACCATGAGTGGTCTCGCGGCCTGAAGTGAGGCTGTTCGAGTGAGGCCACCGGAATGTGCTGAAACCTTTGTGCTGAGGTGTGCGAGGCCCCGGACAGGCGGGGTCTCCCCTCAGGAAAGTTGGTCCCCCTCGTGCGTTCTGTACGCTCGTTTGCCGCTGTACTCGGTCTTCTCGGCGTATGTCTGGGGGCGGTTGCGAGTCCGGCTTCGGCCGCGGTACCGCTTCCCGACCCGGCAGCGCAGGCGCGAAAGGTATGCGGCAGCGGCTACCACCTGCTGGAGCGGCACACCTTCATCGAGAACCGCGCGGCGGCAGCAACTACCTTCCTCACCTACAACAAGGCGCGCTCCACCGCTTGCGTTGTCACACTGCGCCAGTCTGCGACGCCCCAATACGGGGACCGTGCCTACATGGGCTCCTACGTCGAGCCGGTCGGCTCCGTCCTGGTGCGCAACGCAGGCTACTTCCGCAGCTACGCCGGACCCACGCGTGCGCACCTCGCGGACGGATGCGTTCGCTGGGGCGGGCAATACCGCTCCCAGACCTGGAACGGTCAGACCCCGGCAAAGCCTGAGGCGAAGATGTCCTGCCCCGCCACGCACTGAGATCCGTACTCTGCCGCGGCGTAGGGAGCGGTGCAGCCTGCCCCGCCTTCTCGCCGGCCGGTTGTGTACCAAATGGCGGCGAACGGTGCCGCGGCCAGGCCGTTCGCGCTACACCTCAACCGCGGTGAAACCCTGCGTGTGCACGTTAGCCGTCGCAGGGACTGGGGCAGGTTCCTCTTCTGGGCGAGCTCGGCCGTCGGCGGTCGGGCTCGCGTCCTTGCAGTCCACGACGACCCCCACGGCGCGCGGGGCGGCTGGACATCGAGGCGGACTCTCAGGCGGCGGCGTCACATCGGTCCGGGCAGGTGAGAGGCCGGATGGAGTCGGCAATCATCTCAGGTGACGATCTGATTTCAGGTTCCGTCTGACCCGTTGCACAGCGGGGAGGGTGTCGTTGCGAAGAGCATGGAATCGTTCACCTCCGAGCAGACGACTGCCGATGGCCTTTCCGCGTGGCGTGGCGCGTCGTGGCCAGAGGCTCCGGCCAAGGACTGCCGCGAATGCCTCTGGTGCGCTCAGCTTTTCACCGTCGAAGCTGCCGTTGAGACCGTCACCTTGGCCTCGCCGAGCCGGCGGGTCGAGCTGCCCGCCGTGTGGGAGACGCTGGTGGCGGTGGCTGTCGTGTCCGTCGTCGTGAGTGCTGTCATGTTTGGCCTGGCCTGAAATGCCCGGAGACCGATGTTCGTGCGCCGAACTCCTGCGCCGGCTGCACCGTTGCGTGGTCCGCTGGCTTTAGGACGCGGGCCGGCCGTCCATCTCGTGATCGGGCACTGGATCAGGCTGGGGGAGTGGGTGTGGCCGTCGTGAGCGGGTGGGCGAGTCACATGCAGGCCCGGCTGGCGTCATGCGGCTCCATGCCAGGGCTCCACGTACAGGCACGGTCAGATTCGTCGATTGGGCTGGTGTGCTCGGACGGCAGCGGTGCTACATGCTCGTCGAGGCCTTGGCTGATGCTCCGTGCAGGCGTCGCCGCAGGTTCCGGCCGATGAGGCAGGCAGCGATGATCCCTGGGCCGCAGTGCACGGCGAGTACGCCGAACAGGCTGGGACCGCCCCAGTCGTTGCGGTAGGAGGAGGCGTCGCCGAAGTCGATGACGAAGGGCTCGACCACGGCTCGGGCCGCCAGGTAGACGCCTACGATGACGCCGAGAACGATGACGATCTTGCGCATGGGGACTCCCCGTGGAAGCGGCCGGCTCCCGAGCGGGCCGGACCTGTTGGCTGTCTTCGACGCTACGAGCTGCACGTCCGGCTTCCCACGGGGATTTCCCGTGACTTGCCTGGGGGTTATCCACCCCCTGAGCCGATACTGGCCGCCCCATGGAGCGGCAGCGCGGCAGCGCGGCAGGCCGCTCGGCGGAGCCCCGCACTCGTCGGGATGCGGGTCGCTGTGGGCTCCAGGCCCGAAGCGACGTGCACTTCGAAGAAGCCCAGTGCTCGTAGGCGGGGGGCGGTGCCGTCCGAGCTGGCTTCGTTCGGGGCCTGTCCGCCGCGGTCTGCGCCGTCGACGAGGTGCGCTGCGCGGCACGGAGGTGGTGGGCGGATGGGATCCGGATACGGCCGATCCTTCCAGCTGTCCCCTCCTGGCCGTCGGCCACAGTGGACGCCACTGTCTTCAGCCAGGCCCGGCCCCGGTCCTCCCCTGGTATCCAACGGGGACTGGAAGGCGCGCATCGTGAGGGGGAGTTGGGCGGGCCGCGACCTGAATGTCACTTGGAGCGCAGCTTCTCTCGCCCGAGCGCCTGTTTCGGAAATAGGGCGGAACCTTCCGCGCGGTCGCCGCGTCTCTCTCGGTGACCTGACGACACATCATGAACAGTGCGTCGTATCACGAGCGGAAGCGGGGGAGACGCGTGCGTCTACGCAGGACACTGGGAGCAGTGCTGGCGTCGGTAGGGCTGTGTGTGGGGATCGGTTCGGTAGCGGCGCCGTCCGCTCATGCGGCAACCAACTGCGCACCGGACAGCGACGGGATCAGGTGGTACTGCAACAACGTATCGGGCGCGCCGGTATACGGCACCATCGGCAACAATCACCTCTACCCGGACCCCAGCAGGGTCGTCGGTTACATGTACTCCAACCCGAGCTGGTTCTACTGCAAGCTCGATGGCCAGGCGTGGGTCGGCGGACCGCATCCCACCCGCTGGCTGATGACCGTCGCCGACAACGGCCAGCTGGGCTTCATGAAGGACACGGCGATCTCCAGCGAGACCAACCCGGTGCGCAACTGCTGATCACTGCGTGTACCTGTCGGCCCGGGCAGCTTCCCGCCTTGTTCCGGCGGGCGGGATGGCGCGCGGTTGCTTGACTGCAGGTGACGGTCAGCCGATCGAAGGGCGGGTGCCGAGCGCGGCGCCCGCCCTTGTCGATCACCCGCCTGTGGATGCCTGTCGAGGCCGCCGTGATCCGCTTTGATGAGTGGCCATCCGCTTTCGTGCGCTTGACCGGCTTCTTTCGTGCGCTTGACCGGCTTCACGGATGCGTAGGCTCACAGCGGTACTGGAGGCGATGGCTGATGGCTACGGGCGGCGGCATGGCTCTCCTGGTGGCACCAGCGAGGTCTGGCCGGCCACCGATCAGGTCGCGGTTCGCCCACTTGCCCTAGCGGCTTTACTCCGCCGACCTGTTCACCCTCAACGACGTTACCGGTGAGGTCACTTGGGCCGATTCCGCCCACTCCAACTCCATCGCACCCGCAGTCGCGCCTCGAAGCCGCCACATCGACGGGCAGGTGCGTCATGCTGAGCGCAGTACCCCCCGCTGACACGGGGGCGCTTGTCCTCCTCCAGCCCGGCGGGCTTGTCTTCGGAGTCGAAGATGTGTCCTCGTAGGCTTCGTGCCGCTCGGTGCCCGCGTCCGCCAGGTCGTAGTGCTGGTTGCGGTAGGACGGGCCGAGGATGTTGAGGTATCTGTCTGTCTGTCTGCCCGCCGCCGGCCTGGTTGATGCACTCCTTGTGGTCGTCGGGCAGAGGGGCTCGAAGCTGTGACTCGATGCCCGTCCAGTGCGACTGGCGGGTGTGAGTGGTTTCCACCTGGAGGAGTTGGGCCAGGCGGAGTGCTTGCTGGTTCATGGCGTGAGGAGCCTGAGGGGATGGGCGGCTGCGTTCGGGCAGGCTGCGATGACGAGTCGGCCACGGCCCGGTGATACCCAGGTAGGCGTGTTGGCGTCCATCACGTCGGCGTACGGCCGGTCCTCCAGCGGGATCCAGGACGTGGTACCGGGGTCCCACTCCCGTTCGTCGAGGGTAAGGACAGGGGAGAGTTCTGCGCTGCACTCAAGGCAAGGCGTCGACTGCGGGGGTGTCAGCCGCCACGCGAGATAACCGCCTGCCTTCCACCCTGGGGCAGTGGACAAGTCGTAGATGTACTGGGGGGCGTCGTCCTCCTCCGGTCCTTCCCACGCGTCGATACGCGTCTGCAACGAAGAAGGAAGGACCGTGAAGTAGGGATGCTCGACGATCCCCTCGGGATGCAGGACGCACGGTGAAGGAACGAGTTCTTGCCGGCCGACGACCTCGGGGGCCGGCTGTTGTTCGAGGGGCGCGACCACGTCCCGCGCATGGCGCCAGCGTAGTTGCACGTGGAGGTCGTGTCGGCTGTCGCCGTGTTTTTCGAAGGGGCACCAGAACACCTGGAGCAAATCCCCTTGCTCCGAGTGCGGCAGGCCGGGAACGTCGCGGCGGTACAACTGCGCCACGGCCAGCATGGGGATGGGATCCGTGTCGGCCAGGTGGGGGGCGTGGCGACCTCGTTTGAATCCGGCGAGGATCTCGGATTCCTCAGAATTCGGCCCCGACCGGGGATCGCGGCGCCAGGCCCGTTCCAGGATCTCCCGTTCCCGCAGTACGTCGCTGATCCGGTAGCCGCTGCTTCGCTTGTGCGGGACGGTGCACCTGGGCCAGGGCTCGTCCGCAGGCCACAGCAGCACACCGCCCACCGAACTGTCCTGCGCCGTGGGTGTGCCGCGACGCGGGTGCAGCCGGGTTGCAGCCCGCCGCTCGGCGGTCAGCTCGGGGAAGGCGGCCTCCACGTCGACGGGGCGGGGTGGCGTGGTACGCGTCATGAGCCATGATTCCCGGGACTGGGTGGGCGGTTCGGTTGCAGGCACGGCATCGGGGGCTGGAGGCGGACTCTACACATTGAGGGTTTCTCGCTGGGTACGGCGGGGCCCGCTACCGCAGTGACTCACGGTGTTGCCCGGACCGCTGTCCCGGTTCCGGTACATACGCGTCGGGGGAATATCGGTTGCTCGGCGTAACGTTGGTATGCGCCATGGGCCTTGAGCGAGTCGTCATCCTGCACGGCTATATGGCGTCCCCGTCCAGCCACTGGTTCAAGTGGCTCCACGACGAACTGACACCCCAGGGGATCAAGGTCGAGATTCCGGCGCTGCCGAACTCGGCCGCTCCCCAGCCTCAAGCCTGGATCCCGGCGGTGGCAAAGGCACTCGGCGAACCCAACGACCGCACCGCTGTAGTCGGACACAGCCTCGGCTGCGTTACGGCGCTGCATGCCCTTGGCCGCCTCGACGCACCCTGGAGGCTCGATGCCCTTGTCGCCGTATCCGGATTCGTCGAACCTGCGCCCGCGCTGCCAGAGCTGGACTCGTTCACCAGGAGCGTCCCTGATCTCGCGCGCGTCGCCGGAAACATTCGACGTCGCGTCGTCGTCCGCTCCGACAACGACACCTTCGTCATACCTTCGCTGACCACCGAGCTAGGCCATCAGCTGGGAGCCGAGGAAGTCGTTGTACCTGGTGCTGGGCACTTCCGCGCAGCCGAGGGGGCCGTATCTCTCCCCGAGGTGGCTGCGCTCCTACGCGGATGAGTTGATGCCCGGCCCACCCCGCACCGTTCTACACAGACCCGCGAAAACCCTCGAGTTCGCGACCCTGTGCGGACAGAAGATCGTCTCGCCGAACGCACAGGCAAGCGCGGGTATCCGCCCCGCGAGTTTGGGTGACCGCGTTGACGTGGCCAGGGGCGTGTCGTTGCGGCGCGGTTCGAGCCGCACGGAAGGGCTGTGATGCGTCGCGATCGACCTCTACTATCCGTCCGCGATGACAATCGGGCCTGGCACCGCCGTACTCGCCGGGCACGCTAGGGTCTGAGCCGCAGCTGGTGGAGCCTCCGACAATGGGCCGTTCGCGGTGGTCAGCAGAAGACGAGCGCGACTTCCTTCTCCAAGCAGTACCTCACTACGCAGACCAGTTGGCGCACATCGTCGATACGTCGCTCATGGACCGGGTCTTCGTTCTCGATGCATTGGCCGGCGATTGCTTCGAGCCTGGGCAATATGGCCGCGCATTGAGCGGGTGTGAGAGAGCCTTCGTCGTCTGCGTGGTCGAGCAGCGGTGTCAGCGTGGTGGAGACGCCGCTCCATTTGCGGTCTCCACCGAAGCCGTTCATCTCCGCAAGGGTGAACCCCTCTACTTGGGCCAACCACTTCCTGAACATGTTGAAGCCGGTGTAGGACCAGGAGACGTCCGGGCTGGTCACAGCGTCGTCTCCGGGGGCGAGCATGAGCCCCATCCTGTTCCTCCTTGCTTGTCCGGTGCCCAGGATGAGTTGCAGGAGGGTGCGTCGGCAACTGACATGATCTGCCTCCTGGCTGTTGTGATCACGCCGTTGGAACCTTGGTGGATAGCCCCCGCACCGGGTTGGGTCCGAGGCCGTTGGGGAAGCTGTTGACGGTCCTGCGGCGCGAAGGCGCGGATGCGGTCCGCAGGGGTGTGCGGGCACTTCGCCCGGCCAGGTGGCAGGCTGTGCCGGACCTGGAGCAAGGGAGCGACTCAGTTCCGCGCAGGCGCACCGCTGTTGGCTGTTGTCGCCGTCGGGGTGTCCCAGTCGATGTGGTAGCCGTAGGTCTGGCGCGTGTGCTTGCTGTTGGCCAGCCGGGGCAGGATCAGCGGCATCATCAGGTCACGGCTGACGCGTCCGATGGGGCCGGCGGCCTTGTTGTTGTTGATCCGGGCGGCTTGTTTGACGATCTGCTCGACGCGGGGGCGGCGCAGCGTCTCGTAGGCAGCGAAGGCCCCCTCGATGGTGGGCAGATCGCGCAGCGCCTTGGCGAGTTCGACGGCGTCCTCGATGGACAGGGAGGCGCCCTGCCCGGAAGTCGGGGAGGGGGCGTGGGCGGCGTCGCCGATGGCGATTATCCGGCCGCGGTGCCAGGCGGGGACGCCCATCATGGCGTGGACCGGGCTTGCGGGCAGGATCTCGTGGCTCGCGCGGATCAGTTCGGCGGCGGGGCCCGCGTCGTCGGCGAAGAGTTCGGTGAGGTGGCTGCGCCACTGTTCGGCTCCCGTGCCTTCGAGCTCGCCGCGGGCAGGCTCGCTCGGGCGCGGCAGGTTGACGAACCACCAGACCTCGCCGTCGGGCGCGGGGGCGTAGCCGAAGAACGCGTGCTTGCCGAACATCATCTGGTAGCTGCCTGCGGGCGTGTTCACGGGGACTCCGCGGGTGTAGCCGCCGAGCCCGATGAGGCCGGAGTACGCGGGCGCCGGGGCGGTGGGGTCGATGAGCGTGCGCACTGTCGAGTGGAGTCCGTCGCAGCCGATCAGGAGATCGCCGTGCTCCTCGGTGCCGTCGGCGAAGATAGCGCGGATGCCGTTTCCGGTGTCCTTGACGTCGACCAGGCGCTTGCCGTACTGGATGTCGATGCCACGGCGCAGGGCTTCGTCGCGCAGCGCGCTGTAGAGGTCGGCCCGCTTGAGTGTGCGGCTGGTGAGGTCGCCGTCGGGTCGGCTGGTGCGCACCTGTCCCAGTGTCTTTCCGGTGGTGGAGACCATGTCGATGCCGGGGGTGGGGAAGCCTGCGGCGACGGCCGGGGCGTCGGCGTCTATGGAGCGCAGGGCGTCGATGCCGTTCGAGCCCAGTGTCATGAAGATGCCGACGTTGTCGGCTCCGCCTGAGTGGGACTCGTAGACCGTTGCGTCGATGTCGGCCCGCTGCAGGGCCATGGCCGCGGAGGGACCGGCTATGCCGCCCCCGATGATGAGTGCCTTCATTGTCGGGTGACCCTTCGAGTTCGTCCATCACAATAAGTTAGTTAGTTTGATCGATCTAACTAAACAATACGGGTAGGATGCCGAGGTGACAAACCGCGAGGAAGCCACAGGTCCGGAAGGCCGGGAGGGGCTGGTGGGTGAGGTCCTGCTGGCCGGGCGTGAGCTCTCCACGGCCGCGGTGCTCTTCCATACGGCGCTTGCAGACCGGCAGGGACTCAATGCCAGCGACATCAAGGCCCTGGACCTGGTTGCCCGGCTCGGTCCGATGACGGCGGGCGACCTCGCCCGACATCTGGCCCTCAGACCCGCCTCCGTGACCGCGCTCGTGGGCCGCCTGGAGGACAAGGGCGCGCTGAGCAAGACGCCGCATCCCCAGGACGGCCGCAAGGTGGTGCTGCGCTTCAACCAGGAGTTCGCGGCCCGCAACATGCACTACTTCGCCGACCTCGTCTCCTCCTTGCGCGAGCTGTGCACGCAGTACTCGGATGAACAGCTGGAGGTGATCGCTTCCTTCACGAAGGAAGCGGCGCGCCGGCAGGCGGAGGCCACTCAGCGCCTGGCCTGACCCTGAGGCCCGTCCGGTGAGTCGGAAGGATCCCCTTGCTGCCTTCTAGGCTGGCGCCATGGACATCGGGCTCGCTCACGAGGAAAGCGTCTTTATCAACTTTCGACGCTACGTCCCGGATCCGAAGGAGCACGGTTCTCGGTGGGTCGACATCAAGCAGCTCAGCTTCACCGCGGAGTCGGTGGACGATAGAGGGCTGCTTGCTGCGCTGATTGGGCATGAGCGGTTCCGGGACGATTATGCAGGTGGTGGAGTGCTGCCGGACGGGCCCCGGCACGGACCATATTGGCTGCGGTTGATCACCCCCGACCTGTACGAGCCCATCAGCGAGGAGAAGGCCGCGCAGATCGTGCGGAAGTGGGTGGATCCGCACTGGGAGGCGCCCACCGAGCTAGAGGCAGAGCTCCGGCGGGAGGTGTTCTCCCGCATGGTCGCAGCCGATGGCATCTACTACCTCTCCGAGCTGGGTGATGAGGCGATTCATGACTGGGGACGCGTGCACGACTCCTTCCACGAGTTCGTGCTCGTCGACCGCTCGGCTGGACGGATCACGCTCGTCGTCGCCGCCGACGACTGAGGCAACCACTGAGGCATCCGCTGCGGTGGCTGACGTGCCGAGCGGAGCCACAGCCGAATCGCCGCAAGAGTGACCCGGCCGTCCGTGGATTGAGCCACTTCGGTCACGGCGTTGGTCACCTGGGTGCGGAATTCTTCAGTGTCACCGGGGGACTTGGTGTCCCGGGCGGCGACGCTCTCGCTGGGAGTAGGCGGCACGATCATGGCGACGTCCGCGGCGTTGCCCTAAAAAGGCTTCCGCCGGTGGGTCATCGGATGCGAGGGCTGGTGGGTGGGGTGTGCCAGCGGTGGGTGTAGCAGGTCCGGCGGATGAGGCTGCGGATGGTGACGATGGCAGTGGCCAGGACGATGAAGAACTCGACGCAGGTCCGGCAACGCTCGGTGTAAGTTCTGCCATGTGGAGATCGGGGAGTTGATCGGGGCGGGGCGGACGGCGGATGTGTTCGCCCTCGACGAGGACCGGGTCGTGCGGCGCTACCGCGACGGTGAGGACGCCACCGGTGAGGCGGTCGTGATGGCGTACCTGGCCGAGCACGGGTATCCGGTGCCGGCGGTGTGGCCGGGAGCGACGGCCGGGGAGTTGGTGATGCAGCGGCTGTCGGGGCCGACGATGCTTGAGGCGCTGGTTGCGGGCACGCTCAGCGGCGAGCAGGCGGGCGAGTTGCTGGCCGATCTGCTGCTACGACTGCACGCCGTTCCGCCACGGGCCGGGGCCGACCCCTCCCACCGCATCGTCCACCTCGACCTGCATCCGGAGAACGTCTTCCTCACCCTCGACGGCCCCGTGGTGATCGACTGGGCCACCGCCCAGGAGGGACCTCCCGGCTTGGACACCGCGATGGCCGCGCTGATCCTCGCGCAGGCGGCGCTCACCATGCCGGCCGCCTCCGAGATCGCCCGGACCGTCCTCCCCGCCCTGGTGCGTCGACTCGGCGGCACCGACGGCATGCTGCTGCATGAGGCCCGGGCCCGGCGGTCCGCCAATCCGACCCTCACTCAGGAGGAGATCGCCGCCCTCGACGAGGCGGTCGCCCTGATCCTGGCGGCAGGAGCCGACGCCCGTGAGAGCGCCTCCGGTAGGAGGTGAGCTCGGGCTGTCGGATGCGAGGGCTGATCACGTTGACCCCTCCCCATCGCAGGGCGGCCGAAGGATGAAAGGCGGGTTCTAACGTCCCAGCGGTCTCATGGGCGCCGTCTGTGGCGGCCGCAGCAGTTCCGTGAGGTGACGACTGGAGTCATCATCCATCGGCGCGTCCAAGAAGGGCACTTGGGCCTGTCTTACTTGCGAGCGGAACCCAGACCCGCGTTCTTCGCCTGGAGGCTCTGAATATCTCCTGTTGCGCGCGGACGCGCAGGGGCCGACCGCGGTGTCGGCCAGCCATGCCCGGACCTGGCAGGGGAGCGGGCCGTGGTGATCGTGGCGGCTAGCTCGGAGCTTGAGTACGCGTACTCATGTGCCTGCGGTTCCGCAGTCGCACACTGCCCGCATGGCGGGAGAGCAGCAGCATGTGTGGTGGGACGCCGGCCTGGCGCTCGCCAGCGCGATGACGCTGTGGGGGTTGGGTTGGCTGACCTTCCTCCTGATCGTGCGCGTGCAGTTCATGAACGGCTTCGCCAGTGGCAAACCGGGTCATGTCCCAGCGGGCACTCGCGACGTGATCCTTGCGCTGGTGCCGGCCATCATCACTGTGGCCGGACCGGTGGCGCTGGTGTGGTGGGGATGGCAACACCAGTTCTGGCTCACGTGCGCCGCCTTGCTGGCGCTACCACCGGTCACCGGGATCTGGGTCTACCGGAGGTATGACTGGCGGCCGTTCCACAGGCGCTGACGGCGCCCCGGGCGCGGCGGGCGGGCAGTCCGGTGCCAACTGGCGTGCAGCGTGGCGAGTACACGCGAGCGAGGGCGCGCCGCCGGTGACCGGCGCGGGGAAGGCACCGGAGGCCGGCAGCGCCCGCGCCGACGCCGGGTGCGCGGTGCAGCTCCTGGCGGCCTTGCGTGACCCGAACCGGGCGGTCACGGAACCAGAAAGCTCGGCTGGGCCTCAGTAGCGGGTCACCGTGGGCGCTTCTTGCCTGCATCCGTCATGGTGGAGGAGCAGGGATGACCCTCCAGGCCGTCCCGGGAAGGTACAGCCATGGCGGGTGGCGAGCAGGCAGTACTGGTCATCGGTGGGACTGGGTTCCTGGGGCGGCGGGTCGTGTCCGCCCTACTGCGCGACGGTCATCGGGTGCGATGCATGGTCCGCAACCCCGCCAAAGCCGCGGGCATGTTCGACGATGAGGTCGAGGTCGTGCAGGGGGACATGCTGGAGGCCCCCACGGTCGCCGACGCCGCCCGGCAGACCCGAGCGGTGATCGTGTGTGTCCACACGCTCTCCCCGCAGCCAGGGCGACAGGAAGACGACGATTACATCGATGTCGAAGCGGCAGGCGTCGGCAATATCGTCGAGGCTTGCCGATCTCACGCCGTTCACCGGTTGCTGTACGTGACGTCCATTGGAGTTGCCGCGAACGCACGCAACTCCTGGACGCGGGGCCGCGCCCGGATCGAGGAGATGCTGTTCACCAGTGGTCTGGACGTGACGGTCCTGCGACCCGGCATGATCGTGGGCCATGGCGGCGACGGGTTCGGCATCGTTGAACGGGGTGCCCGGCGCCGGGTGGCGGTGCTGATGAGCAGTCGACGTCAGAGGTTCCGTACGGTCGCCGTCGATGACTTGGCGCGGCAGCTTGTGGTGCTCCTCGACGAACCGCGTTCGTTCGGCGAGCACTTCGACGTGGGCAGCGACGATGTGCTGACAGTGGACGAGATGATGGATGTGGCGGCCGAGCACCTGGGGCGCAGTCACCCGATCAAGATTCATCTTCCCCGCCGTGCCATCGCCCGCATCGCCCCGCTCATCGAACGGGTTGCGAAGATGCCGCCGGGTGCGGTCGGTGGATTCGTCGGCGAGGGCAGTGACGCCGACATGATCGGCGACGCCACTGCCATTCGCACGCTGCTCGACCAGCCGCCGCGGTCCTTCCGTGACGCGATGGCAGTGGCTCTGCGCGAAGGGACTGCGTCCAAGGGCGCTTCCGTCCCCTGACGAACGTGTGGTGGTGGGGACGATCAACAGCGAGACCGAGGCCCTCACTTACGTTCGTCTGCAACCACCAGACCCCAACTGGGGCTAAATGCAGGCGATCAGCCCTGGTCCCCCCGGTGTGGCAGGTCGACTCGAGGTGCCTTCAACGGGTTGAGAAACGCCCCGCCTCAGCTACCAGACTGAGACGGGGCGAGAGGGCGATTGTTGCGCCTCCGAAAAGGAGTCCGTCGCGATCGCCATCCGTACCGTGCCACGCGTCCCAGCCTGTTCCAGGTGTGGCGCGGTGCGGGGCTTCGGACGAGCAGGGAGCTTCGTCCAACTGGCGGTTCAGCGCGGTAGATCAGTCCACGTGGGCGCAGGTGGCCTCTGCGGTCACGTTCTGCACCCCGGTGCCCTTGTTCCTGGCGAGGACCATCCAGGCGTTGTCGCCGTGCGGCAGCGAGTTCACGATGTCGACGTCGCTCGGGTTGCCGCGGCTGAAGCCGCCGCTGATGACCTTCTTGCCGGCCGGGCAGTTCGCCAGGATGACCGCACTGTCACCGGCCGGGATGACCTTGACGGCGCTGACGTGCTGCAAGGCGCTGAGGCCGGCCGGTCCGCGTGCGCCGGTGGCACCCTTCGGGCCGGTTGCCCCCTTCGGGCCGGTGGCTCCCTTGGCTCCCTTGGGTCCCTTCGGTCCCTGGGGGCCGCGGGGTCCGGGCGGGCCCTGCTTGCCCGCGCCCGCGCCGCCGCCCCCGTGGCCGCACATCGGGACGGTGCCGTTGTTGCGTACGTAGCGGGCAGCGACGTAGCCGGAACGGGCGTTGAGCTTGTACCAGAGGCGGTTGCCGCCGACGTTCTGCCCGTTCACCTTGCACTGGATCGAGATCCGGGCGTTGGCGCGGTAGGCGCCGAGCTTGGCGGAACCGGCGGTGGCCTTCGCGCGGACGATCACGCCGGTGCGGGCGGTGACGGTGCCGGGGGTGGCGGCGTAGGCGGCCGTGGAGGTGACGGCCATGGTCAGACCAAGTGTGAGGGCGCCGAGTGTGGCGCCGGCCGCGCCGGTGCGGAGCTGCATGCGGATTTCCCTTCGGGCAGTGGCAGGACCCGGTCAGGATTAGCCGTTGATCCTCTTGGCTGCCGAGTGGCGCGCGGCCAGGTGATGTGTAGTTCCCCCATTCAGTGGCGAGCCCTTCCTGCATTGGCGCAGGTCGAGCGGGGTGACGCCGCGCTGCCGTGCGCGGTCCTGCCGGGCGTCGGCGAGGTCGATGCAGATGACGAGGCCGACGCCGTTCATTGCGGAGGGGACTTCACCGGTCGGTCGGACTAGCCCGGGGAGCCGACCGCACAGATCTTGATCGACGTGGCGTGCTGGGGGTCGAGGGCGTTGCGTACCAGGTGCCAGACGTTGAGGTCGTAGGCCTCGCCTATGTGCCCGACGGGGTCCAGCGGGCAGGAGTCTTGTACGTACTGGTTGTGGACGCCCGTCTCGCGGACGAATGCGGTCTCCGTGGGGGTGACGAGTTCGTCGTAGCGGGAGCTGATGATGGTGTAGTCGATGCCTGGCTGGGCGATGGGACCGTTGGTGAGCGCGTTGATGGCAGGGCCGCCGGGGAACTCGTCGGACAGGACGGGGATTCCGAGCGTCGCGGCGATGTTGTCCAATACGCCCCGGCCCAGGATCTTGTCCCCGAGGGTGACCAGGCCGGCCGCGCTGGTTCCGTGGGTGGGTGGAGCGATGGCCACCACGCGCTTGATGTGGGACTGGATGTTCTGCATCTTCGCGAGATACAGGGCCTGCAGTCCGCCTTCGGAGTGGCCGACGACGTTCACCTGGGCCGCGCCGGTCGCGGTGCGTACCTTCTCCACGTACTCCTTGATCTCGACGTTCGAGACGGCGACCGGCTTCAGGCCCCCGACCAAGGGGAATTCGGGGTATGCGCCGTAGGTGAGGGCGAAGGTGCAGTAGCCGCGGGCGGCCAGGTCGGCCTGGAGGTAGTTGAGGTCCTCGTACCAGGTGGCGAACGTGCCGTGCAGGAGCACCACCGGTTCGGGGTGCGCGGCGCTGGGCCGGCAGGAAAAGTCGTTGATGCCACGCGTGGAGCCAGAGCCGCTGTCCGCGGCCTGTGCGGGCAAAGCTCCGCCCAGTACGAGGGCGAGCGCCAGTCCTGCCGGTGCCAGCCATCGCCTGACTCTGTGCCGTGCCCTGCCCGCCGTGCCAGTCATACGCGCCATGGGAAGTCCCTTTCCTTTGCGCGAGATGGTCCGTTGACACAGGCTGCGCCTCCAGCCCCGGAACTGTCCCCTGGCTGTTTGCGCAGATTGCTTCCCCTCGCGTTTGTGCACGATGACAATGCGCAGATGGAAGCAGGGGTCGCGGTATCGGAGTTGAGACAGCAGGTCGATGCGATGGCGCAGGCCGCCGTCGACACGTGCGTGCGGGAGATCCCTGCCTACCGAGAATTGCCGGCAAGCGTCCTCGAAGGCGACCTGCTCGCCAACACGCGAGCTGTCATCGAGCTGTTTCTGACGACGATCGCTGAAGGCCGTCCACCCACCGAGCGTGAACTCGACCTTCCCATTTCGTGGGGTGCCGAGAGAGCCCGGGACGGTGTCCCTCTTCATGCAGTCCTGCGTATTTATCTCCTCGGTGCCCGCGAGGCGTGGCAGCAGGCGGTTGTCACGGCGGGTCCGGAACTCAGTCCGGAAGCTCTGGCCTTGGCCATGCTCGACTTTCTCGGGACGGTCACACCCCGGGTCGCGGAGGCCTATCAGCAGGAGTACGCGGACCTGGACTTCGAACACCGCGAACAGCGCCAGCACCTCGCCGGTGCGCTCCTCGCGGGACGCCCGGCCTGGCGGACAGCGGAGCGGTTCGGGCGGACACTGGCCGATCAGTACGAAGTCATCACCTTCCGACTCCCCGAGCCGACACCTGGCACGCCTGCGAGCCCCGGCGGTAGGGCGGACGTCCTCGCCCCGGCCCGGTCGACCGCGACCGTATTCCGGGCGATCCGCGCCGAGTTCGACCGTCTCCCTGACGTTCTGGCTACCTTCAAGGGGGACGGCGGCACCCTTCTCCTGCCAGCCCTCCAGGGCGAACCGGCGCATGAGCAGGAAGTCAGCCGCCTGTTCGCCCGACTGAATGCTGCAGCGGGGACACGGTGCATGGCGGCAGCGGCCCTCGCGCACAGCCACGAAGCGATCCCCGATGCCTATACGGAAGCAGCCGAGGTCCTGGCCCTGGGGGAGAGTCTGCGCTGTGCACCGGGGCTTTATCGGCTTGCCGACCTGGCCGTCGAGTATCAACTCGCCAAGCCGAGCCCGGCCCGGGATGCACTGGCCCGGAGAATCGCGCCTTTGATGGCGCATCCTCATCTGATCGTGACTCTCCGGGAGTTCCTTGCTGTCGGCTGCCATCGCGCGGCCGCAGCCGCCGCGCTCACCATCCACCGCAATACCCTGACGTACCGGCTGGGCCGAATCCAGGTGCTCACCGGGTACGACGCGACTCAGTCAGCGGATATGCGACAACTGGCCGCGGCTATCACGGCGTTCGACAGCATCGGGGGCATCGATCGCCCGTGAACGTCCTCATGCCACGCTTTTCACGGAGGGCCTCGCCCCGGGTGACGGTGTGCTCGCGCTGTCGGCCGGGCGCAGCGCTCGGGGCGTGAGGCGCTGTGCCCGAGGCAATGCGCCCGAGGACGCTGAGTCGCTGCCCCTTGCTGCCTCGCTGCCCGTCGCAGGCGGGTCAGTCGAGGTGCATTTCGTCGATGGGATGTCCGGCCATGGGGTGGCTGAGCAGGGCCTCCGCGTGCCGCTCCATGGCGTCGAGACGGTCGGCGAACTGCTCGTCGAGCGTGATGCGTACGCCGCCGCGGTACTCGGCGACGAGACTTCGCAGGCCCGACAGCTGGCGCTCCAGGGACCGGCGTGAGCTGGCGAGTGCCTGCAACTCGGATTGTCGTTCGCGCAGTTGGCGCTCCAATTGGTCGGCCCGTTCGGCCGTGTCCTTGTCGAGGTACTGGGCCCGTTTGTGTGCCTCCTGTTCGATCCGCGCAGCCCGGTCCTGGGCCTCGCCGACGATCCGGCCGGCTTCGGTGCAGGCGGCGGCCAGGGCTTGACCGGCGGCCGTGTCGGCGAGTGCCATGACTCTGGAGGCGTGAGCAGGGTCATGCTGGACGGCGCTGTTCTCGCTGCCGCGCTCCGCACGCAGAGCGGCGTTGTCGCGGTAGAGCCGGTCGAGGGTGATCTCGACGTCGAGCAGGAAGCTGTCGACCTCGCCGAGGTCGTATCCCTCGCGGAGCCGGGCGGTGGTGAACCACTTGTGGTGTACGTCGTCGGGGGTGAGCAGGGGGCGTACCTGGCCTGGGAGCGCGGGGTGGCGTTCGCCGACCTCGTGATGGTCCGGGGCTCGGGTGGGGAAACGGTCGGAGCGGCCCTCGGTGGACGGGGCGTCTGGCACGGCCGACTGCCTTTCTGTGAGCTGTGGTCGAGCGGGCGGGGCGGGGCGGGTCAATGTGCGGCGAGCAGCAGGACGCCCGTTGCGCAGGCGGCGGCGAGGACGGTGGTGACCTGCCAGGTCGACAGGCCTCTCGCGGTGCGTTTGTGTGCTGCGAAGCGCAGGACGATGACGGCGACCCGGACGACGATCCCGGCCACCAGGGCGAGGGCGAGCGGCAGGATCGCGGCGGGCAGTGGGAGCAGCAGGGCGCACAGGACGCCGGCAGCGGGGCTGGCGCAGGCCAGCAGCAGCCAGGGGGCGAGGCGTTGGCGGGCTTCGTGGAGCATCGCGCCGAGGGCCAGACCGTTGCCCGCCGAGGTGATCAGGAGGGTCAGACACACGGGCACGGAGAAGACCAGGGTGAGGGTGGTGCCCTCGACGAGACGGTGCATGGCGAGTGCGGTGGCCGCGCCGAGTCCGGCCGAGAGCACTCCGGCGGTTTCCTGGAGCCGGCGGTGCCGGCCGGGGGAGTGGGCGGCCGCGGGTCGTACGGCCGACTGTGGGTCCTTTCCGTGGTGCCGGGTGAGAGCGGCGACCAGGGCGTAGGCGCCGGTCGCCGTGGCGAGCGCGAGCCAAAGCGAGACTCCGGTCACGACGCTCTCGTGCCAGGTCTCCGGCACGAGGTCGACCGCGACGGCGGTGAGCATCGCCCCGGAGGCGAGCAGCAGGGTCAGGGCGGCCTGGCGCGCGGGACGGCGGGCGAGCGCGAGGCCCGCGACGGTGGCGGCGGCCATCACCGCGACGGCGATCCACGCGCGGTCCTCGGCGAGGGACATCAGGACGGTCGGCAGGTCCGCGGGGAACCGGGCGAGATGGAGGGGCACGGATGGCGACAACATGGACTCTCCGGACTATTTCGTGCATCACGCACAGAACTGCCCAGCATGTCGGCGGGTCAATCGCACTCACGTGTGTCGCGTGGTGCCGAGGATGCTCACGGGTCGACTCGCCCGTCAGTGGCGGCGCGTCCTTGAAGCCCGAGGTCCGGCCGCAGTTGACCAGGAGGAGAGGCGGGCGTGCCGGTCGTCAGGCGTCGAACCGGCGGCGGGAGGTCTCGATGTGGCGCAGGTGCCGGTGGGTCCAGTCGCACAGTCCGTCGATCGTCACCCGTAGGGCCTGGCCCGCTTCGGTGAGGGTGTACTCGACCCGCGGCGGAACAGTGGGGTAGACCGTCCGTTCGACCAGGCCGTTGCGCTCCAGCATGCGCAGGTTCTGGGTGAGCATCTTGTGGCTGATGCCCTCGATCTGGTTCCGCAACTCGCTGAATCGGAGCGTGCGTTCGCCCAGTTCCTCGATGATCAGGAGCGCCCACTTGTTGGCGACGTCCGAGAAGATCTCCCGCGCCAGGGAGTCCGCGCGCCGGAGGTCCGCGTCCTCGGGCGTGCCGCTGAGCTGCTTGGTCACCGTGGGGTTCCCCTGTCACCGAAAAGTGCGTTCTTCCATGCCGGCGGTCACTCTCCTACGGTTTCCCAGTAACTACAAGAGAGCGTGTCGCAGAGCGAAGGAGGCAGGTGGCATGGCCATCACCCAGGTGAACGCCACAGGATTGCCGGAGATCGACCTCTACCGTCAGGTGTCGGTCGCGACCGGATCGAGGCTGGTCTTCCTCGCCGGTCAGGTCGCCTGGGACTCCGACGGGGTCACGGTCGGCGAAGGCGATCTCGCCGCTCAGATCGAGCAGTGTTACGTCAACGTCGCCACAGCCCTCAGCGAGGTCGGCGGTTCCTTCCACGACGTGGCGAAGCTGACGGTCTGCGTCGTCGACTGGACTGCTGACAAGATGCCTTTGCTGTTGGACGGGATGGCCCGCGCGGCGGCGAGACTGGGCATGACTCCGGTCCCACCGGCTTCGCTGCTGGGGGTGGCGGCACTGGATGTACCCGAGCACTTGGTCGAGATCGAAGCCACCGCTGTTCTCGACTGAGCAAAGGCTCTCTCCCTCCGGCAGTGGCAGAACCCCGCCAGGAATAGGCGCTGTTCATCTTGGCTGCTGGATGTCGCGCGGCCCGGGGAGGCGCGGTTCCCCCTTCGTGTGGGGGCAACCAGGCTTCTTTCGTGCGGGGATGACCAGGCTTCGGCACCGGTCGTTGCTCGCGCTCCTTGGGCGGTCAGTTCTCGGACTGGCTCCACCAGTCGGGTCGCGCCGCGCGTAGTTGGCGTACGGGCTCGGGCAGTTCGAGGGGGGACCGGGTCTCGGCGCGCAACTGCTCGTAGGCCTCGGTGAGTCGGAGCCGTGCGTTCGCTCCGATCGCTTCCTCCAGCTCGGCCGTGGTGTGCGCGGCGAGCAGCCGGCCCAGATGGACCGCCGCCCGCAGGCGGTCGGCGGTGCCTTCGTTGCGGCGGCGCTGCCCGCCCGCAGTAAAACGGTCCTGTGTGGGCAGCCAGGGGCTGGGTGCCCGGCGTTGGCCGGGGGCAGGAGTGGAGGTGGGCCCGTTGGTGCGGGTGGTGCGCAAGGTCCTGCCGGCGGCCTGGGCGTCGTCGTGTTCACTCATGGCTGTCCAACGAGCCGGGCAGGCGGGAGCCACGGGGGTGTCGTGCGCGTACACGTCCCCTCGCATCTCTCGCGGGACGGCCCGTGCTTCCACGCCAAGCGGCGCAAGAACTCCGGGTCAGCGGAGCCGTCGTCGTCATCTACGCCGTCTACGCGTGCTGCGGCGGCGTCCTGACGTGTTCCTCAAGCCGCAGCGGTGCGGGCGCGGGGTTGAGGGCGGTCAGTCTCTCGCCAGGACCACGACCGCGTTGTGGCCGCCGAAGCCGAAGGAATTGCTGACCGCCGCTGTCGAGGACTCGCTCCTCGCGGAACCGGCGACGGCGTCGATGTCGAGCGCAGGATCCTGAACGGTCAGGCCAGCTGTGGGTGGCACGAGGTCCGTACGGAGAGCCAGCACGGTCAGCGCTGCCTCGATGGCGCCGGCCGCGCCGAGAGTGTGGCCCAGGGTGCCCTTGGCGGAGGTGACGGGAGGGCGGTGCGGGAGGACCCGGGCCAGAACCGCCGCCTCCATCGCGTCGCCGACCGGGGTCGACGTGCCATGCGCGTTGACGTGGCCGATGTCGCCGGGGGAGAGCCCGGCCTCGGCGAGGGCGGCACGCAGCGCCCGTTCGGCGTGGCGTCCTTCGGGGTGCGGGGCGACCAGGTGGTGGGCGTCGCTGCTGGCCCCGTAACCGATGAACCGGGCGAGGCGCGGCGCCGACCTGGCCGCCGCGTGTGCGGGCCGCTCCAGAACCAGGGCGCCCGCGCCCTCGGCGATGACGAAGCCGTCGCGGGCCGTGTCGAAGGGGCGGGACACCCTGTCGGACAGGGCGCGGACCTGGGAGAACCCCGTTGCGATGAGCGGACTGACAGGTGCTTCGGCGCCGCAGACCACGGCGATGTCGCACTGACCGGTGGTGAGCAGGTCGCGGGCGGTGCCCAGAGCGGTGGCCCCCGAGGCGCATGCGGTCGCGACGTTGAGGGTGGGCCCGGTCACGCCGAGGTGCAGCGAGACGGCCGCGCACACCATGTTGGGCATGTACCCGGTCAGGAAGTAGGGGGAGACGCTCGTCGGGCCGTCGGCCCGGAAGCGTGCGGCGGCGGCCTCTTGCGCCCGCATTCCGCCGAGGGAGCATCCGGTGACCACGGCGACGCGCGTCGGGTCCCAGTCGGCCGGGTCGAGCTTGGCCTCGTCGAGTGCCTGGGCGACGGCCGCGAGGCCCATGCGCGCAGCAGGGTCGAGGTGCGAGGCGCCGGGCTGCCGCGGGCGCAGTGCGTCCACGTCGGCGACGCGGCAGCTCAACGTGACGGGCAGGCCGTGTAGTTCGGGATCGGGCCGGGCGCAGGCGCGGCCTTCGCGGACCGCGTTCCAGGTGGAGTCCGTGTCGGGGCCGGCCGCGGTGACCAGGCCGACGCCGGTCACCAGGACCTCGGTGTCCCGTGTCATACGGGGCGCCGGCCGTCGACGCGGGCCGCGAACTCGGCGAAGGTGAGCTCGCGCAGCTCGTCCTCGGTGGCCTGGACGCCGAGCTCGTCCTTGAGCGTGATGGCCATCTCGACGACCATCAGCGAGTCGGCGAGCAGGTCGGCCATGCGGGCATCGGGGCGCACGGCGGCGGGGTCGACCTCGAAGTGGTCGATGAGCATGCCGCTGATCAGGTCGGCGGTCGCGGGTGTCGCAGAGGTGCTCACGCGGTGGGCCTTTCTGTGAACGGTGGCCGCGAAAGCGGGCACTAGTGAGAGAGACCACCTCAATGGCACCTTTAGCCTTGCGGTGGTCTGTTTTCAGCTGAAAGTGGGATCTTGTGACGCAAGCGCATGCAGGATCCCTGGACGAGTCCGCGACCGATCTGCTGGAAGGCGTGCTGGGCTGGCTCGCCGACGACTACTTCCGCGTCGAGCTGTCGGGACTGGAGAACGTGCCGCGGACGGGGCCCGCGTTCCTGATCGCCAACCACTCCGGGGCCTGGGCGCTCGACGCGTTGGTCCTGCACAAGGTCCTGCTGCGTGAACTGTGTCGCCCTGTGCACATGTACGCCTCGGAGTTGATCTTCCGGATGCAGCCGCTGGCGGCGTACGCCCGCCGGCATGAGGTGTTCTGCGACGACCCGACGGTGGGGCGCGAGAGGCTGGAAGCGGGACACCTCGTGACGGTGTTCCCGGAGGGGATCGACGGGGTCGGCAAGCCGTTCTCACAGCGCTACCGCCTGCGGCCGTTCAGTCCCGGCTTCGCGCTCACCGCCGTGCAGACCGGTGTGCCGGTCCTGCCCGTGGCGATCGTGGGGGCCGAGGAGGCGTACCCGAAACTCGGTGAGATCGGGTCGCTGGCCCGCCGGTTCGCGCTGCCGTACTTCCCGGTCACCACCCTGTTGCCGCTGCCCGTGAAGTGGCGGATCAGCATCGGCGAGCCGGTGTCGGCCTCCGTGGCCGACGGGGCCTCCTTCGCCGTGCGGTCGGCGGCCGCGCGGCGGCTGTGCGACGAGGTCCGGTTCACCGTGCAGGGCATGGTCGACCGGGATCGTGCACGTCGGACGAACCCCTTCTGGTAGGCGCCGCGGGGTCGGCCTGGGGGAGCGGGGCGTTCAGTTCGCGAGCCACTCGGCGACCTTGCGGGTGTCGGCAGCGGAGCGGGCGCAGCGTTCGGCGTGGGCGAGCAGTGTCATCCGGCAGCGTTCGCCGAACGCGTCGTGGTTCCAGCCGGACTGCCGTGCGCAGTCCGACAGTTGACGTGCGTGCTCTTCCAGACGGCTGGCGCTGGCCGTGATGAGCAGGGCGTAGTGGGCCGGGCTCTGACCGGCGGCGGCCGCTGCGCGTACGGCGGCCGCTTGCGCTGCGTCGAGAGGAGGAGGGGTGTCGGTAGCCGCGTGCACGGTGGCGCCCTCTGTGTCCGTGAAGGCGAGAGCGAGTGAGTGCGCGGGAAGTTCGGCGGGCAGTGCGTCGGCCTTGAGGCGCGGGGCTCGCAGAGCGGGCTCCGCGTGCTGGGTGAGGGCACGGACGAGTTCCGTGGCGGCCAGGACGCCGAGTGCGGCGGCGCAGCAGGGGGCGGGCGCCGCGCACAGTCCGGCGGTGGGAGTGCCTCCGGTCTGCTCCTGATCGTCGTCCAGGTCGTTCAGCCAGGTGGTCGCGTAGAGGATCTCGGTGCCTGCCTCTACGGCGAGACCGTGCCAGGCGAAGGGCGCGCGTACCTCGTGCACCGTGGCGGGCAGCGGGGGATAGCGGTGCAGCGCTTCGTCGACGGCGCGCTCGGCCCGGTCGGCTGCGGGCAGCGCAGGCTGGAGTGTCACCAGGGCGAGGGCTTGTGCCGCGGTGTCGTCGAGAGCGCGGGTGAGCATCTCCAGAGCGTGCTGGAGAGCTACGGGGTCGTCGGTGAGCGGGCCGGTGCCCGGATCCTGGAGGTAGGGATCGAACCGCCTGTGGAGGGCGGCGATGCGGTCGGCGTGTTCCGCGGCATCGGCCGCCCGCGTCGTCGCGTCGAGGATGTCGGTGACGAGGGTGTCGTCCGCGGCGTCGTCCCCGAGGACGATCCGGCGGGCGAGCCGCTGGGTATGGGCGCACCAGTCGCTGCGGGAGACGGTGTCGTCGCCCTGGCGTACGGACAGGAGCGCCGCTGCCTCCTCGGCGGCGGCCGCGCTGACCCGGGCGCGCAGGATGCTCAGGGACACCGGCAGGGCCACGTGCTCGGTCAGCCGCAGGCGGTGGCCGTCCGCGGTGAGGGCGGCGACGGGCCCTCGGACGCCGGCTTCCTCGGCCTGTCCGATCAGACTAGTGGCGTCGTCGGTGGTGAGCGGCATCAGGAAGGTCCCGAACGCGGTGCGCAACCGCGTCGGCCTTCCGTGCGCGGTGCGGCGCAGCTGGACCAGGACCTGCCGGGTCAGAGAGTGCCGGGTGAAGGGCTTGAGGCCGAGCGCGCGGGCCGGGGCGTCGATCCAGGAGACGCGCTGGGCCGCCATCGCGGCACTGATCAGGGCGTTCTCCAGGGGCCAGGCCGTGGCGGGGCGGCGGGGAGCGGTCGTGGTGTCGCTGGCGTTCATCGCCTGACTCTCTTCGGGATGGCTGTGCGGGGGCGTCACTTGTCGCGCAGCAAGTAGGGCTGGTTGCCGACGATCTCGCCGTCGTAGCGGGTGATCAGCTCGTTCACGCGGGCGCGGTGCGGGACAGTGCCGCTGCGCAGGGTGTCGGCGTATGCCTGCGGGGCGTGGGAGAGGGGGTAGTCGTACGTCTCGTCCATCCAGGACAGTTCGATCCA
Organism: Streptomyces sp. SID14478; assembly: GCF_010548525.1. Lineage (GTDB taxonomy): Bacteria > Actinomycetota > Actinomycetes > Streptomycetales > Streptomycetaceae > Streptomyces. The sequence continues at coordinate 2,111 of NZ_JAAGMG010000142.1, read as the reverse complement.
GCTCTCCGGCACGTCGTTGGCGGAGGCGGGGCCGCGGCCGTCCAGGCCCGGGATGACGTCGTGTTCGTTGACGAGGCTGATCACCTGGGTCGTCGGGTCGGCGGGGCGCTTGGTGTCGATGGGCGAGCCGACGGTGACGACATGCGTGAGGCGGTACGTCGCCACGAAGTCGGCGTCGCTCGCCAGGTTCATGGCGGTGATGCCGCCGAGGCTGTGCCCCACGATCATCAGCTCCGCGCCCTCGGGCACCCCGGCGCGCAGCACCAGCTGTTTGACCGCACGGCTGTAGGTCGTGTCGATGCGCAGCAACGCGTCGAACGCGCCGACGAGGTCCTGCGGGGTGCTGTTGCTGACCCGTCCGAAACTCGTTCCCGGCAGCAGCAGCACGTAGCGCTGCGCCCCGTCCGTGCAGGCGATGCGCCGGAGCAGGGCCAGTCCGTGGTTGCCCAGGGCGGAGATGTCGTCCACGTAGCGCACGATGTCGTTCGCGGAGCGGGACAGGACCCGGGCCAGCATCGCGTCGGCCTCGATGCGTTCGGCACGACCCGGCCCCGGGTTGAGATAGCGGATCAGCGCGGCGGGCAGACCGAACAGCGGGTCGGTGGTGGGCACACCGCCCGCCAGGGTGACCCAGGCGAAGCTGTCGTTGGTGGGGTTCTCGTCGAGGAGCCCGTTCAGCGCGAGCAGCTCCATGATCACGGGGCTGATCGTGGTCAGGGTGCGGGTGACGCCGAGCAGATCGACCAACTCCCGCGCCGCGCGCACCGCTTCGAGCCGCCGCCCGGCGATCACGGCGTCGGTGAGTCGCTTGGCGAGCGGGGCGGCCAGGCTCGGGTGGTCACGGGCGGCGGCCTCGATGCGCAGCGCGAAGGCGTCCACAGCCATGGCCACGCACGCGGGCCGGCGGCGGGCGAGGGCGCCGGCCCACCGGACGCTCTCGCCGACCAGTCCTCCGTTGACGGCAAAGCCCAGTCCTGAGGGATTCGACAGGGCGCGGGCCGCCGACAGGGCGCTGCCAAGGGCCCAACCGGGACGCCGCAGCGCCTCGAAGCCGACCCGCCAACTGGCGGCGGCCGCCGTGACTTCGGAGCCCGCCCTGCGGGTGGTGAGCGCGGCGTCCGCGAGCAGTACTGAGGCGGCGATCAGCAGGTCGGGGTCGGTCTGCTGCGGCTGTGATGTCTGTTCGCCTGTGGTGTCGACTGTCTGGGCCGGCATCTCGGCCACCTCGTCTCTGGAGCGTCCCGGCGTGCCACTTTCAGCAGTAGAACCGCCGCGGCGCCCGTCGGCAGAGTGCTGCGGCCGCTCGGGTGAATCACCGAGCGTGCGCGCGTGCCTGAGCGGTCACGTCCCCTGCGGGCGACCACCATGCCGGTGTGATCATCGGACGGCGGGCTCTGCGAGCGGTGCGATGGCTGCTGATCGGTCTCCTGCTGAGTGCCGGCTGCTGGTCGGCCGCGTGCCCCTCGGCAGCCGACGGCGTGGGACCGTCCGGGCTCGCCCTCGAAGTCACGGTGAACACCCGCCCCGGGCTCGATGCGTTGCGACCGGGCATCCGCACCGGAGCCGTCGTCGTCAAGTCGTACCGTCTCGTCAACCACAGCAGCGCCGATCTGTACGGGATCAAGGTGCGCGACCCCGGGCTGCCGGGCGCGGTGATCCGCTGCCCGGGCGGACGGGACAGCGTGCGGATGCTGACCGGGCTGCGCTCGGCGCGTTGCACCGCCACCGCACGCGCCCGCCCGGGGACGCGGATCGGTGAGGTCACGGCCGCCGGCCGGCAGCCCTATCTGCGTGCAACGGTGCGGGCGCGAGCGCGCTCCGGATACGCGGGTGTGGGCGCCGCGCTGACGCTCACCCAGACGGCCCGGGTGACAGGGCGACAGCGGGCTCAGGTGCGCTACGTGGTGGTCAACTCCGGCAACCGGCCTGCCCACGCCGTGCGCATCAGCGACGCCGCTCTGGCCCCCGCGCGCATTATCTGCGCGGATGGTCGGCCCGTCGTCCCCCACCTCGCCGCGGGGGAGCGGGGTGTGTGCACGGCCGCGGTGCGGCGCGCGCCGGGAACCTACGTCGGGCGGGGCCGGGCCGAAGGCAGCGACCTGCTGCGCACC
>NZ_JAAGMG010001496.1 GCF_010548525.1 Streptomyces sp. SID14478 | reverse complement strand
GTCCAGGCCGTCGGCGCCGCCGTCGAGGGCCATGCGCCGCTCGTGGTCGCGGGCCTCGGGCGGCAGCAGCGGCACGTCGTCCGTGGGCACGTACGGGCCGTTCGCGATCAGGATGTCGATCCGGCCGGACAGCCGTGCGGGCAGCGGGTCGTAGAGGTCGCCCTCGTGGACCTCGCCGCCCAGCGGCGCGATGTTGCGCCGGGCGCAGTCCACGGCGGCCGGGTCGAG
>NZ_JAAGMG010001420.1 GCF_010548525.1 Streptomyces sp. SID14478 | reverse complement strand
GCCCGACCGGCGACCGGGAGGATCTCGCGCACGAGCGTCTGCGGCAGCACGTCCACCGTCCGGCGCAGCGCGCCCGGCAGCGGTCCGCGCGGCCGCCCGTGCGCGGTCCACACCCCGGCCCCGGCGGCCGCCACCGCGACCACGACGAGATGCGCGCCGCAGCTCACCCACGAGGGGCGCAGCTCACCGCCGGACGCGTAGGCCGCGGCCGCGGTGCCG
>NZ_JAAGMG010001301.1 GCF_010548525.1 Streptomyces sp. SID14478 | reverse complement strand
CACGTGCTCGCACTCGCCCGCGAACGCCGCGTTGAGCCGGCCGAGTTCATCGCGGTAGCGGCGCCCGGACGCCGTCGCGGGCACGATCCCCGAGCCGACCTCGTTCGAGACGGCCACGACCGTGCGCCGGGTGCGGCGCACGGCGTCGACGAGTTCGGCGACCCGCGTGCGCAGCGCCTTCTCCCCGCCGCCCGCCCACTCCGCGTCGTCCCAGGCCCCCACCTCGTCCATCGCGTACGTCAGCCAGAGCGACAGGCAGTCGACGAGCAGCGGCGCGGTGTCCGACGCGTCGGACAGCAGCGGTACGAGGTCGCAGGTCTCTGCGGTGCGCCACGAGCCGGGGCGCCGCTCGCGGTGCACGGCCACGCGCCGCGCCCACTCGCCGTCCCCGTTCCGCGTCCCGCCGGTCGCCACGTACAGCACGTCGGGGAACGCCTCCAGGCGCCGCTCGGCCTCGACCGACTTCCCCGAGCGGGCCCCGCCGAGCACCAGCGTCCTGCGCGGCACGTCGGGCACGTCCTCGTACGCCCCCACCTGCAGGGTCGTCCCGTCCGGCACGGCCCGCGCGCCCGCCGCCCCGAG
>NZ_JAAGMG010001257.1 GCF_010548525.1 Streptomyces sp. SID14478 | reverse complement strand
TCCGCGAAGTCGGCGGCGCCGACGGCGGCGATCCGGGCCGGGGTGCCGAGGAGGGCGGGTGCCGGGGGCGGGTTCATGCGGGCTCCGTGGTGTCGGGTCACGAGGAGGGGGCCGTCGACGTCAACTGATGGGCGCTCTCGGCCCGTTGGGAGCTGTCGGGCAGGAGGGAGACGGCCCAGTGCGCCGCGTCCGTGCTCGTGGGGGCGAGCATGGCGCCCGCGCCGGTCAGCAGGTCGCGCTGGGCGTCGGGGTCCTGGGGGTCGCGGTCGGTGCCGACCAGAAAGGCGATGACCGGGGGGCGTTCGCGCGCGGGGACGCGGTCGAGTTCGGCGGCGAGGGGCGCCGCCGGGTCCGGTCCCGCGCCGTGGCCGAGCACCACGTCGAGGACGACGGCGCAGGTCGTGGGGTCGGTGAGTGCGGCCCGCAGGTGTGCGGCGCGTACGGTCGGGTCGATCATCGGGTGCGGGCGGCCCGCCGTGTAGGCGTCGTCGCCGAGGTCGAGCACCACGTGCCGCTGCGGAAGCACGACGTCGCGGCCGGGGACGTACGGGCCGAGGGCGCCGGCCGCGTCGGGGAGCAGCTGGCGGGCCTCGTA
>NZ_JAAGMG010001179.1 GCF_010548525.1 Streptomyces sp. SID14478 | reverse complement strand
GACGCCGCCGACCAGCGCGATCGCGCCGCGCTTCTCGGCCTCCGCGTACACGTCGAGGTCGTCCTGGTAGACCGGCTCGTTCTCGGTGCGGGCCGGCGGATAGGCGTACAGGACGACCTTGCCGCGCACGTCCCCGGCCCGCTCCCAGTCCTCGGGGGTGCCGGTGCCGATGTCGACGAGCGCGCCGGTCGCGGGGGCGTCCGCCGGGTTGGCGGAGACCAGGCCCCGGTAGGTCTCCAGGGTCTCCCGCTGCCCCTTCAGGCGCAGTTCGGGTACGTCGATGCCGCTGGTGGAC
>NZ_JAAGMG010000815.1 GCF_010548525.1 Streptomyces sp. SID14478 | reverse complement strand
GCCAGGCGCCGCAGCGCCGCCAGGCCCGGCGTGGGCGCGCCGCCGCCGCTGCCCCGGCGCACGACGATCTCGTTCAGCAGCAGGTGCGCGCGGCGGGCCGTCTCGGACAGTTCCTCGAAGTCCCGCTCCCAGCGCTCACCACGGGCCCGCCGCGACAGCACCTCCGAACGCACCGAGAGCAGCGTCAGCTCCCGCCCCACGAAGTCGTGCACGTCGCCGGCGACGCTGGTGCGCTCGTCCTGCACGGCCTGGAGCAGGGCGGTCTCGGCGCCCTTGGCCTCCAGGGCGCGGACCAGGTCCACCCGGTTCGCGGCGATGCCGACCCCGGTGGCGAGCACACCGACCGGCACGACGAGGGCCAGGAACTGACTGACCGAGTCGGCGCGGTGGGTGGGCCAGTTCGGGAGCACGTACGCGGCACAGCACGCCAGGAGATAGCCGCAGCAGGCCCCCACGCCCGCGGCACGGCCGCGGTAACGGGCCACGGAGTACAAGGCGAACTGGACCAGGGTCAGCTCGTGCAGCCAGCCGAGGAAGACCAGCGAGACGGCGTACGGCAGCCAGGGCCCCCACGGCACCCGGCGGCGCAGCAGCAGCGTCGCGGCACCGAGGACCAGCACCACGGTGGCGCCCGCACCGCTCAGCGCGTTGTCGGCCTGAGCGAGACCCGGGACGTCCAGGCCCATCAGCGCGAAGCACCCCGCCGCCGTCAGCAGGTCGACGGCGAACGGCGTGCCGCGCCAGCGCTCCAGACGCCGGCCCGCGGCCGCCGCCCGGCGCATCGAGGGTGCGGCGGCCTGGTCGTGCATGAGGTCCATCATCGGGCACCGCACGGCGCACGCCGTGCCGGAGAG
>NZ_JAAGMG010000769.1 GCF_010548525.1 Streptomyces sp. SID14478 | reverse complement strand
CGAGGGTGACCCTGGCCAAACTGATCGCCGGACGGCTGCTGCCCGACACCGGCACGGTCACCCTCGGCGCGTGCGACACCCGGGCGCTCGGAGCCGGCGGCGTGCGGCGGAGCTGCGTCCTGCTGTCCCAGGAGACGCACGTGTTCGCCGGCACCCTGGCCGACGGACTGCGCCTGGCCCGGCCCGACGCCACCGACGACGCACTGCACCAGGCGCTGGAGAGCGTCGGCAGCGCGGGCTGGGTGAAGGCGCTGCCGGACGGCCTCGACACGGTCGTCGGCCACGGCGGCCACCGCCTCACCCCGGCCCGCGCGCAGGAGCT
>NZ_JAAGMG010000665.1 GCF_010548525.1 Streptomyces sp. SID14478 | reverse complement strand
AGGCGCTGTTCGGCGGGGCCTACGCGCACGCGGCCGCCACGGAACGCCCCAAGTACGGAGCCCTGAACGTGATGCGGCACCCCGACGGGGCGGCCCCGCGCTTCGGCTCCTGCCACGTGCGGCTGCGGCCGGCCGCGACCGGGCGGGCCACCTTCTGCTTCGGGGACAGCCACGTCGGCCCCGCCGACCTCGGCACCGCCGA
>NZ_JAAGMG010000585.1 GCF_010548525.1 Streptomyces sp. SID14478 | reverse complement strand
CTCGGCGTCCCCGTGCACCACCGCACCGTCCTCGGCCCGTACGGCCAGGAGGCGGTGCGGGTCCACGACGCGCGCCGCGCAGACCGCGTCGCGCGCGATCGCCGCCAGGTCCACGCGGTCGCGGTCGCGGGCCGGGGCGCTGTCCAGCCGGGCGAGCAGGAGCAGGTCGTCGACGAGTCGCTGCATGCGCAGCGCCTCCGCGGTGATGCCGTTCATGACGCGGTCCCGCTGTGCGGGCACGACGAGAGCGCCCTGATGGTGCAGATCGGCGTAGCCGAGCACGGCGGTGACGGGGGTGCGCAGTTCGTGCGAGGCGTCCGCGACGAACCGGCGCAGCCGCTCCTGGGTGTGCCGCTCGGCGCCCA
>NZ_JAAGMG010000512.1 GCF_010548525.1 Streptomyces sp. SID14478 | reverse complement strand
CACGGCACCGGCACCCGGCTCGGCGACCCGATCGAGGCCCAGGCCGTGCTGGAGACGTACGGCGCGGGCCGCCCCGCGGAGCGTCCGCTGTGGCTGGGCTCGGCGAAGTCCAACGTCGGGCACACCCAGGCCGCCGCCGGAGTGACCGGCGTCATCAAGATGCTGCTCGCGATGCACCACGGGACCCTGCCGGCGACCCTGCACGCCGAGCGCCCCTCCACGGAGGTCGACTGGTCCCGCGGCGAGGTGCGGCTGCCCACCGAAGCGGTGGCCTGGCCCGACGTCGCGCGCCCCCGCCGCGCCGGTGTCTCGTCCTTCGGCATCAGCGGCACCAACGC
>NZ_JAAGMG010000466.1 GCF_010548525.1 Streptomyces sp. SID14478 | reverse complement strand
TACGTACCGCGCCTCGCCTGCCAGCGGTGTCGGGAGCCCGCCCGGTGCCGGCACTGCGCGGGGCCGCTGGAGGCGCGGGAGGCCACCGGTGTGCTGGCCTGCGGCTGGTGCGGGCGCGACGAGGCCAACTGGCAGTGCGGGGAGTGCGGGGGAGTGCGGCTGCGGGCGCAGGTCGTCGGCGCGCGCCGTACCGCCGAGGAGTTGGGGCGGGCCTTCCCCGCGGTGCCGGTGCGCACGTCCGGGCGGGAGCAGGTGCTCGACA
>NZ_JAAGMG010000423.1 GCF_010548525.1 Streptomyces sp. SID14478 | reverse complement strand
CCGACCACCGGGTCCGCGTACCGGTCCTGCCCGCGGCAGGGGCGGGCCTGCTCGCCATGCAGGTGTGCGCCCTGGCAGGCGTCGCCGTGGGCGCCGTCACGACGTGGCCGGTCCTGCGCGGCACCGGGCCCGGGGTGAGCGGCATGCTGCTGTGCACCCTGTTGGTCCTGGTCGCGCCCGGTTCCCCGGCGCGTTCGGCGGTCACGGCGCTGATCGAGGGCTCGCAGGCGGGCCGGGTGCCGGCC
>NZ_JAAGMG010000338.1 GCF_010548525.1 Streptomyces sp. SID14478 | reverse complement strand
GTGAATGCCGCGAACCGCACCCCCGCCGCCCTCCTCCAGGCCGCCCTCGCCGCTGATCCGGGGCGGCCGCTCGTCACGTTCTACGACGATGCCACCGGGGAACGGGTCGAGCTGTCCGTGGCCACGTTCGCGAACTGGGTGGCCAAGACCGCCAACCTGCTGCAGGGCGACCTGAACGCCGAACCCGGCGACCGCGTCGCGCTGCTGCT
>NZ_JAAGMG010000291.1 GCF_010548525.1 Streptomyces sp. SID14478 | reverse complement strand
GTCCGGCGGTTCTTCCCGTACGCCGCGTCCAGCGTGGCCGCGGTGACCCGGCCCAGGTGCGCGGGCTCGGGCGCGGGGACCGCCGGGTGCGCGGCCGCGGAGACCGGCACCACCACCGCGCCCGTCACCAGCGCCGCGAGCAGCGCCCTGCGCACTCTTCCCCACCGGTTCCCCATGCGCCCTCCCCCTCCAGTCGATGTCTCTGGAAAGGAAGTTAGGGATCACAGGGCGTAGTCGGCATCACACCACGGAGCCGGTCCGCGATGGGGTCCCCGGGTAGCACCTCCTCCTACCCGGGTAGGAGGAGAGGGCCTCTCACCAGGCCAGTTGGGCGATCTCCTCCGCCACGACCGCGCACGCGTCGGCCGCCGGGTCGATCAGCGGGAAGTGTCCGACGTCCTCCAGGAACGTGACGCCGACGACCTCGCCCGCCGCGGCCGCCGCGTCCGCGTACTCCTCGGCCAGCGCGTACGGCACCGTCGTGTCGGCGCGCCCCTGGACGAGGGTCGTCGCGATGCCCGTGGGCAGCAGCAGCGACGGATCGGCCCACGGCCGCCGCGCGTCGAACAACTCGCCCTCCCCACCGAGCAGCTGGGCGCTCGCGCCGCCGCACACGCCCAGCGCCTGCG
>NZ_JAAGMG010000248.1 GCF_010548525.1 Streptomyces sp. SID14478 | reverse complement strand
TCGACAAGGACACGAACGCGGCCGCGCTCGGCCTCGCCCTGGCCGGCACCCCGGACGGTGCCCCGCGCGACGGTGAGCGCTCCTTCGCCTACCTCCACCTCGGCACCGGGCTCGGCGCGGGGCTCGTGCTCGGCGGCGCGCTCTACCGCGGGGCGCGCACCGGAGCGGGGGAGTTCGGGCACCAGGTGATCCAGCTGGACGGCCCGCAGTGCGACTGCGGGAACCGCGGCTGCATCGAGGCGCTCTGTCTCGC
>NZ_JAAGMG010000140.1 GCF_010548525.1 Streptomyces sp. SID14478 | reverse complement strand
TCCGGGTCCTGGTACGCCGACCCGTGATGGGCGACCTTGAGCACGTCGACCCGGGACAGCCGGGCCCCGCCGCCGGTCCTCAACAGGGCGCGCTGCGCGGCCGGTTCGAGGTCGCCGAGCAGCAGGAGGTTCAGCCCCGCCGTGCGCACGAGCAGGGTGACGCTCGCGTCGTTCGGGCCGTCGGGGTCGGGGGCCGGTCGCGGCGGCGGCCACAGCACCTGCCAGTCGTGCGGCACGGAGCGGAGCCGCGGGC
>NZ_JAAGMG010001495.1 GCF_010548525.1 Streptomyces sp. SID14478 | reverse complement strand
CGCCGCGACGGGGACCGGCTGCGCTTCGTCGGCGCGGCGACCCGGCGGATCGCGCGCGGCATCGACCTCGACGAGATCGTGATGGGCCTGTGCCGGGCGACGGTGCCGACGTTCTCCGACGCGATCCTGGTCTATCTGCGCGAGCCGCTCCCGGTCGGCGACGAGCGGCCGACCGGGCCGATGGTGCTGCGCCTGCGCCGCACCGACCGGCTCCCCGACGCCGTCGAGGACACGGACGGCGGCGGCCCGCCGGCCACCGTGATCGTCCCGCAGATCGAACTGGCCCCGGACAGCATGGAGT
>NZ_JAAGMG010001419.1 GCF_010548525.1 Streptomyces sp. SID14478 | reverse complement strand
GGCCCGCGAGCTGCTCGCGCCCACCCCGCAGCACCCGTCCCCGACGGGCCTGGGCCCGACGGTCGCCGAGGCCACCTCGGGCATGTCACCGACCCGGATCCAGGAGATCGTCGCGGCGGCCGGGCTGCCCTCGACGCACGACCCGGTGTCGGCGGTCGCGGCGCTCACGGAGCTGTTCACCGACTCCACCCGGATGTCGGCGCTGCTCGACGAGGCCCCGGTCGAGTCCATCGACGTACTCAACCGGC
>NZ_JAAGMG010001300.1 GCF_010548525.1 Streptomyces sp. SID14478 | reverse complement strand
GTCAGCTCCTCGACCACGTACGGGCTCGGCCCCGCCAAGGACCTCAAGCTCAACCCGTTGGCCGGCACCGGTGTCGACCCCCTGGACAACGCCGTGGGCACCCAGGTCTCCGACTTCAAGCCGGTCAGCACGGCGGCGGTCACGGGCCCGCTGGCGTCGGGGAGTTCCCTGTCCGAACTGCCGGTCGTGGGCACCGCGACGGACCTGCTCCCCGGCTGATCCGGGCTCACCGCCGCAGCGGCACCTCGCGCACCAGCCACGCCACCGCGAACGCCGCCGCACACAGCGCCGCGACTCCGAGCGCCACCCCGTGCAGCCCGTCGACGACGCTCGCCCGGAACGCGTCGGGCCGCGCCCCCTGCCGGAGCCGGCCCGCGAACACC
>NZ_JAAGMG010001256.1 GCF_010548525.1 Streptomyces sp. SID14478 | reverse complement strand
GGCGGCGCCGAGCGGCAGGCCGTGGCGCGGGGCCGGCCGCGGCGTCGAGGACGCCGACGCCGGCAGGGTGCCCATCACGGCGAGGACGCTCAACACCGCGCCCGCGCCGAACAGTCTGCCGTTCATGAACCCCCCACGGGACGGATGACGATCCCCGCAACGGTGCGGGGGCCCGCGACCACCAGTCAAGGCATGTACACGTAATTCATGGGGACGTCGCCGGGACGCCACCGTCACCAGGGGCGGATGGCCCGCAGCCCCACGCGGCGGCCTTCCTCGTCGAGGAGGTGCCCCATGCGTTTGACGGTGTGCAGGCCGACGATGCGGTCGGTCACCGTCAGCGTGGGCAGACGGGCGCCCAGCGCACTCTCGCGGCGCTGGATGTCCGCGAGGTCGTGCACCCACAGTGTGGCGAAGACGTTCGCGGGGCCGGTGACGGAGGCGACCACCCGGCACTCCGGCAGGGCCGCGAGGGTGCGGTGGACGGCGGCGGCGTCGCGGGCAGGGGCCCGGCCGAGGAAGGACACGGGGACGGGGTGGCCGGCCAGGGCGGGCGCCATGTCGCAGCGGAAGGTGAGCACGCCGGAGTCGGCGAGGCGGCGCAGCCGACGGCGGACGGT
>NZ_JAAGMG010001178.1 GCF_010548525.1 Streptomyces sp. SID14478 | reverse complement strand
GTCACGGCCGCGGCGCAGCACGCCGGGGTCGCACTGCTGGCGCTCACCCGCGGCGCAGCCTGGGCCCAACTCGCCGCGATGCTGCGGTCGTTGCTCGCCGAGGGAGACGTGGGGGAGGCGGGCCCGCAGATGCTGGGCGGCACCCCCTCGGGAGACCTCTTCGCCCTCGCCAACGCGGTGGCGGCGCTGCTCGACGCGCCGGTCACCATCGAGGACCGCAGCTCGCGGGTCCTCGCCTTCTCCGGCGGCCAGGACGCGGCCGACCCGTCCCGGGTGGCGACCGTCCTGGGCCGGCAGGTGCCCGAGCGCTTCACCCGTCTCCTGGAGGACCGGGGCGTCTTCCGCGCGCTGTACCGCAGCGACCAGCCCGTGTACGTACCACCCCCGCCGGGGACCGACGAGTTCCGCATCCCCCGGGCCGCGATCGCGGTGCGTGCGGGCGACGAGATCCTCGGCTCGATATGGGCCGCCGTCCCGGGCCCGCTGAGCGCCCAGCGCACCCGGGCGCTCGGCGACGCGGCGAAGCTCGTGGCCCTGCACCTGCTGCGGCTGAGGGCGGGGGCCGACGTCGAACGCCGGCTCCGCGCGGACCTGGTC
>NZ_JAAGMG010001024.1 GCF_010548525.1 Streptomyces sp. SID14478 | reverse complement strand
GGGTGCGCCGCGTTCCCTGCCCCCGCGGATCGCTCACGCGTCGGCCGTCCGCGCCGCTTCGCGTACGGGCGGCCGACCGCCCCCGCAGGACCGGAGTGCCAGCGACAGGAGGGCAACCCCCGCGCCGATGGCGAGGCCGTGCTCGGCGAGCGCGAGCGGCATGCGCTGGTAGGGCTCGTAGTCGCCGGGCCGCAGCACCGCGCACAC